>CAYVEI010000051.1:0-21610 GCA_964450515.1 uncultured Terrimonas sp.
GGGGCTTTGCCCCAGGTTAATGGCAACGGTAATATAACCTATAACCCTCTCCTGCAGCAAAGTGCCCTGCCGGGCGACCTGGTGGGGCAGCCGGGTAAAACCCTGCTCGTTAGTTTTGGACAGAAATGGATAGCTACAGCAGGTATCAGCTTAACCCAAAGCCTGTTCGATCAGTCGTTATTTACCGGCTTAAAGGCCGCTAAGGGTGCACAGGAATATTATGAGCTGAATGGCGAGCTGGCCGAAGAGCAGGTTATTGAGCTGGTGGCAACAGCATATTACAATGTGCTGGTACAGCGCCAGAAAATAGGTGTAATTGACAGTACCATCAGCAATACCCGGAGATCCGAAGCGATCATTAAGGGACAATTTGAAAGCGGACTGGGCAAACAAATTGATGTAGACAGGATCGCTGTAAATATCGCTAACCTGGAAAGTCAGAAACTGCAGTTACACAATGCCGTTACTATAATGGAAAATCAACTGAAATATGTAACGGGTATGGATATCAAACAACCCATTGTACTCCCTGCTATTGCGTTAAGCCAGGTGCAGCCTGAAGCGCTGGAATTGCAGTCAGCGCTCGATATAAACACTCGTACTGAATTTCAAACGCTCAAAAAGCAGGAAGAATTGCTGCAATACCAGAAACAGGCCTATAAAGCAGAATATTACCCCTCGCTTTCTTTATCGGGTAATTACAACTACCAGGGTATGGGCAACGCTTTCCCCGTTTTTAAAGGAACGAACCAGGGGGTAAACTGGTTTGATTACAGTAGCGTAGGCGCATCGCTTAAAATCCCCCTTTTTAATGGCGGCGCCACGCGTTCCCGCATCAGGCAGGCAGATGTAAGTTTAAGGAAGCTAAAGGAAGATATGGCGCAAACCGGTTTGGCCCTGAACCTGTCTTTTGAGAATGCGAAAATTCAGATCAGCAACAGCATCATCATCTTAAATAACCAGCAAAGAAATGTTGAGCTGGCGCAGAAAGTATACCATAATACCCAAAATAATTACAACCAGGGGCTGGCTTATCTCACCGATCTGCTTCAGTCGGAAAACGCGGTTACAGAAGCGCAGAACAATTATTCTGCGGCTTTGCTGGATTATAAGCTGGCCGAAATACAATTAATAAAAGCGCAGGGAAAACTTAAAATATTACTCAACTAAATCAATACTATTCTTTATGAGCAGCAAAAAGATCATACGTGCACTTACTACGCTTGTTATCATTGCGGCTGCATTGGCCGGAATAAGCTGGGTGCTTACCAATAATAAAAAGGAAAACGAAGAAAAAACGGCTATCGTAGCCCGGCGTAATACGGAGGTTGCTGTTAAAACGGCAACGGTTACCCCAAAGCCGTTAAATACAGATTTTGCAGCCAACGGTAATTTTACACCGTTTCAGCAATTGAACTTCGCTTCGGAAACGGCCGGCAGGGTGATCAGCGTGCTGGTGAAAGAGGGCGATAAAGTAAGGAAAGGGCAAACGCTGGCGGTAATTAAAACCGATGGACTGCATGTGGATTTACAAAGTGCGGAGGAGCAGTATAACAATGCCCTGCAGGATAAAAAACGTTTTGAAAACGCTTTTAAAACAGGTGGTGTAACACAGCAGCAATTGGATCAGGCGGAGCTGACATTGAAAAACGCGGCCTTCCGGGTAGAACAGGCTTCGATCAGGATTGCGGATGCCAATATACGGGCTTCAATTAACGGAACGGTGAATAAACGGTTTATTGAACCCGGCGCTGTGCTGAACCCCGGTACCCAGTTGTTTGAGCTGATAGATGTTTCGAAGCTCAAATTAAAAGTTCAGGTTAATGAAGCGCAGGTTGCGCAATTGAAAACGGGCGATAAAGTTCAGGTAAAAGTGAGCGTTTTCCCGGATAAGATTTTTGAAGGCGTGATCAGTTTTATAGCAGCCAAATCGGATGACGCACTAAACTTTCCTGTGGAAATTGAAATGGCCAACACTGCAGACGCCGGAGTGAAAGCAGGGATGTTTGCTACAGCCATGTTTCATTTTCCTGCCCCGCCGCCATCGCTGGTTATACCCAGAACCGCCTTTTCCGGCAGCGTGAGCAGCAACCAGGTTTTTGTGTTAACCGGTGATGGTACAGCCCGTTTACAGCAGGTGGTTTCCGGTAAAATTGCGGGAGACGAAGTGGAGATACTCGGCGGACTGCGTGAGGGAGATAAGGTAATTACCAGCGGACAGGTGAACCTGAGCGACGGTGCTAAAGCCGCTGTAATACAATAGGCGGCCGGAGTAAATGAGGATAAGTCAGGTAAATGATGCCGGTATGTTATCGTGAAAAGGAAGAATCCGCCCGGGTGACACCGCTTGAACGGGGATAAACGTGAACAGGCAATGAAAATAGTATAAAAATAAAAGGATGAAAATTGCAGAAATATCAATAAAACGGCCTTCGCTGGTTATAGTGCTGATACTCGTACTAACACTGGGTGGGTTACTCTCTTATCAATCACTGAATTATGAGCTGTTGCCCAAGTTTTCGCCGGCAGTAGTATCGGTTACTACCATATACCCCGGAGCATCACCGGCAGAAGTAGAAAATACCGTGTCTAAGAAAATTGAAGATGCGGTATCCTCCATGGAAAATATTAAGAAGCTCGAAGCGAAGTCATTCGAAAGCCTGTCCATTATCATCATCACATTAAACAGTGGTGCCGATGTGGATTACGCATTAAATGATGCGCAACGGAAAGTAAACAGTATTTTAAAGGATCTGCCGGATAATGTAGATCCTCCTTCCCTGAACAAGTTTTCGCTGGATGATTTGCCGGTGATGACACTTTCCGCTTCTTCCAGCCTGAATGAAACCGATTTTTTTGATCTGATGGATAAGCGGATTGCCCCGGTTTTATCAAGAGTGCCCGGTGTTGCAAAAATTAATTTAATTGGTGGACAGGAAAGGGAGATACAGGTAAGCGTAGATGCCGCCAAATTAGAAGGTTATGGGTTATCGTTATTGCAGGTGCAGAACGCGGTGCTTTCTGCCAACCTCGACTTCCCTACCGGTAGCGTACAAACGCGGGAAAGCGATATACTGATCCGCTTATCCGGTAAATACCAGTCGGTAGATGAATTAAGGAACCTTGTAGTGGCCACCGGCAAACAGGGAGCGCAGGTCCGTTTAAGCCAGGTGGCGGATGTGCAGGATGCGCAAAAAGATATCGAAAAAATAGCCCGGGTAAACCAGCAGAGCGCTATTGCCCTGCAGGTACTTAAACAGTCGGATGCCAATGCGGTATCTGTTAGCCAATTAATTAAAGAAAGCATTACAAAACTGCAGAACGATTATGAGCAGTCGGGGTTAGTGATGTCGGTTGCCAACGATAGTTCAGATTATACCTTAGCATCGGCCAATGCGGTAATATTCGACCTGATATTGGCTATTATACTGGTAGCTTTTGTAATGCTATTCTTTTTGCATAGTGTAAGGAACGCGCTGATCGTGATGGTAGCGATTCCTGTATCGCTTATTGCAACATTTATTGGCATGTACCTGCTGGGTTATTCGCTTAACCTGATGTCGTTGCTGGCACTTTCGCTGGTGGTAGGGATATTGGTGGATGATGCTATTGTGGTGCTTGAAAATATATACCGGCATATGGAAATGGGTAAGAACAGGGTAAGGGCCGCGTATGATGCCACAAAGGAAATAGGCTTTACCGTTACTGCTATTACGCTGGTAATTGTGGTGGTATTTTTACCAATAGCGCTCAGCTCCGGACTGGCCGCGGATATCTTAAAAGAGTTTTGTGTAACCGTAGCTATTGCCACCCTGCTTTCCCTGGCCACATCCTTTACCATTGTTCCCTGGTTATCATCCCGTTTTGGAAAGTTGGAAAAAATTACCGGAAAAAGTTTCTTTGGGAAAATTATACTCGCGTTTGAAAGCGGGTTGGAAAAATTTACCCACTGGGTAACAGGCATATTAAAATGGAGTCTTGTGCATAAAAAAACTACGCTTGCGCTGGTGTTTGGTTTGCTGATCGCTTCTTTTGGCCTGGTGGGCGGCGGGTTTATTGGTACCGAATTTTTTGCCAAGAGCGACAGGGGCGAATTTTTGGTGCAGATAGAATTACCGAAAGACGCATCCATTGAACAAACCAATGCGTTAACACAAAAGGCTGAAGATTACCTGAGCGGTAAAGAGGAGATTATACGGTTAATTACAACAGTGGGGCAATCCAGCGATGGTATGGGCGGCACGCAGGCCACTCCTTATAAGTCGGAGATCGCTGTGCAGTTAGTACCTAAAAATGAACGGGCAGACGATGCCAATATATATGCCGCAAAAATGAAAATGGAGCTGGAGCCGGTAGTGGTTGGGGCTAAAGTAAAAACGGTGCCTGTAAGCATACTGGGATCGGCCGAACGGGCGCCACTGGCATTGGTGGTTACCGGCCCGGAGCTCGACAGTATTATGGTATATGCCAACCAGGCGATGGATGAGCTGAAAAAAATAAAGGGCGCTACGGAAATGAAATTATCGGTAGAGGCGGGAAATCCTGAAATTGAAGTGCAGGCAGACCGTGATAAAATGGCGGCGCTTGGGCTTACGCTTTCTACGGTGGGTGTTACCATGCAAACGGCCTTTAGCGGCAATACCGATAGCAAGTTCAGGCAGGGTGAGTACGAATATGATATTAATATCCGTTACGGAAGCTTTGACCGTAAAAACATACAGGATGTTAAGCATTTGCTTTTTATTAATGACAAAGGAAACCAGGTACGCTTAGAACAGTTTGCCAGCGTAAAGGAGGGTTCAGGTCCCAGCCAGTTGGAAAGAAGGGATAAAAGCACTTCGGTAACGGTAGAAGCGCAAACGGTGGGCAGGCCAACCGGTACGGTTGCCGCTGAGTGGCAGGCTGCCATTGATAAGCTGCAACGACCCACAGGGGTGAGTTATGTGTGGAGCGGAGATATGGAAAGCCAGAGCGAAGGTTTTGGCTCGATGGGAGTTGCCCTGGTAGCAGCCCTGTTTTTAGTATATTTTATTATGGTGGTTTTATACAACAGTTTCGTTTATCCGTTAGTGGTATTGTTTTCTATTCCACTGGCTATTATCGGCGCCCTGCTGGCGCTGGCGCTTACCAATAACTCTTTGAACCTGTTTACCATTTTAGGATTGATCATGCTGATTGGCCTGGTAGCTAAAAACGCGATTATATTAGTTGACTTTACGAACCAGCGTAAGGCAGAAGGCGAAAACACTTACCAGGCATTGATAGATGCCAACCACGCCAGGTTACGTCCTATTTTAATGACCACCATAGCGATGGTAATAGGAATGCTGCCGATAGCGCTGGCCAGCGGCGCCGGTGCGGAATGGAAGAATGGACTGGCATGGGTGATCATAGGCGGGTTGCTGAGCTCTCTTTTCTTAACCCTCATTATTGTGCCTGTAATGTACGCTGCCTTTGACGGTATAATAAGAAGGGTTACCAAAGGCAAAAAACCACAGCCTGTTGCGGAACTTATGGTGCAGCCCTACAGGGAAGCGCAAATGATCATGGAAAATGGTTATGAACCTCATCTGGTTGAAGAAGATGTTACCGCATAGCAGTTAAGTGTATTTTACCCTGCATGCGTATTTATACAAATAGCTAAGCTTTGCTGGAGTGGAATAACTTGCAGCCTGGGTTTATGCCTGGTACGGTATCTCGCCGCAAAGGGAAAGCGGGTAGTGAGGTTACTCCTCATAATACACCCTCGGCACCCTTTGCGCAATGCCGGTCATTATTTCGTATGGAATGGTTTGCGCCCATTGGGCAAGTTGTGTAACAGGCAGTTCTTTTCCAAAAAGAATTACTTCATCGCCTTCCTTAACGCCCGCTATGCCGGTAATATCAATCATCGTCATATCCATAGCAATATTGCCTGTAACCGGCGCCAGCTTACCATTTACCAGTACACTGCCGGTGCCGTTGCTTAAATTACGGCGGTATCCGTCGGCATAACCTATACGGATAGTGGCAATAACGCTGTCTCTTTGCAATGTGCCCTTTCGGGTATACCCTACCGTTTCGCCGGCTTTAATTTTTTTAATCTGTGCAATGGTTGTTTTTAATATGGCCGCTTCTCTTAGCTCGAGGTTGCCGGAAGCGCTGCTGTTTATGCCGTATAAGCCAATGCCAGGCCGCACCATATCAAAATGCAGTTGAGGGTGCCGGATGATCGCCGCAGAATTGGCAATATGGCAAATAAAGGGGTAAGCCAGTGCCTGCTGCAATATGGAGCAGGCTTGTTTGTATTGCACGGCCTGCTGCCGGGTAAAATCATCTAATGCGGCATCTTCGCTGCCCGCAAGATGGCTGAATACGGATTGTACGGTGAAAAGATTATCATCGGCAAGTGCCTTCGCTAAAGTGGCTGTTTCGCCGGGTTCGAAGCCGAGGCGGTGCATGCCGGTATCTATCTTTATATGTATCGGGTAGTGCTGCAGCCCCTGTTGCTGTAAAAATTTCCGGAAAGATGCTAAGACAGGAAAAGAAAAGATTTCCGGTTCAAGGTTATTTTCTGTTATAGCATGATAGGTGCTTTCCTCCGGGTTCATTACCATAATGGGCAGGCTGATGCCGGCTTTACGCAATTCCACCCCTTCATCGGTATAAGCAACGGCCAGGTAATCTACTTTATGAAACTGCAAAATATTGGCTATTTCATAGCTGCCGCTGCCATACGAAAAAGCTTTCACCATAGCCATTATTTTGGTAGACGGCTGCAGCAGTTGCTGGTATTGCTTAAGATTATGAACAATAGCGGTAAGGTTTACTTCCAATACGGTTTGGTGTGCTTTTTGTTCCAGCAGCGCGCTGATCCGTTCCAGCGCAAATTTTCTTGCACCTTTTATAAGTATGGTTTCGTTGTGAAACGGTGTGCTGTTAAAATGGGTTATAAAATCTTCCGTTGAATTATAAAAGGAGGTTTCGGTTACAGCCTGCTCAAGCTTGTTTTTATATTGCCGAAGATGAGTGCCTATACCAATAAAGCGATTGATCTTTTTTTGCTGCAAAGCAAAAGCGACCTCGCTGTATAATTTTTCGGGATACCTTGTTTCGGCAAAATCTGAAAGGATGACCGTGCGTTTCCGGTGCTGGCGTTGCTGCTCCAAAAAATCAAGGGCAATGCGCAATGAACTGGTATCGGCAATATAGCTGTCGTTAATAACAGAACAGTTGTTAATGCCTTTTTTCATCTCAAGGCGCATCTCCACCGGTTTGAGCTGGCTGATGCGTTTCGCTATTATTTCGCTGCTGTAACCCATGCTAAGCAAAACACTGCAGCAGGTAATGGCATTTTCTACCGCTGCCTGGTCGGTAAAGGGGATGCGGATAATAAGTGGTAAGTGGTAAGTGGTAAGTGGTAAATGGTGAGAGGAGAGAGGTAAGCTGCCTACTGCTTCCCGGTTCACTTCGAGGCGGATGGTTGTATGTATCTCTTCTTTTTTTATATCAACTACTTTGATAGCACAATGCGCCTGCTTGCCCCAAAATAAACAGGGAATGCGCGATGCCTCAATAGCTTTAACAACCAGCGGATCATCGCCGTTGGCAATCACCTGGTTTACGCTGCCGAACAATAAAAGCTTTTCGCTGATCTTTTGCTGCTGATCTTTAAAGTTTTCACTATGGGCATCACCTATATGTGTGAGCACGCCAATAGAGGGCTGAATGATTTTTTGCAATGCTTCCATTTCCCCGGGCTGGGAAATGCCGGCTTCGAATATACCGAGCGTATGCATGCTGTTCATTTGCCATACGCTTAATGGTACGCCTGTTTGCGAGTTATAGCTTTTAGGACTGCGTACAACCTGGTAATCTTTTTCAAGCAACTGGTTCAGCCATTCTTTTACAATGGTTTTTCCGTTGCTGCCGGTGATGCCCACCACGGGTATGCTGAACTGTGAGCGGTGAAACGCGGCAAGGGCTTGAAATGCGGTTAATACGTCAGCTACCCGGATAAAATTAGCGCCGGGGTAATCCTTTGTTTCAAATGAAAGATCAGCAACAAAATTTTTAATTCCCCTTGCATACAATTCCGGAATAAAAAGATGCCCGTTACGCCGTGGTCCGGGTAAAGCAAAAAATAAGGAAGTGGCAGCATGCACTACTTTACGGCTGTCTGTAAGCAGGTAGTCAATAACCGTATCGCTGCCGCCGCCCGCCTGCAGTTGCGCGTGCACGATAGCTGAAATTTTTTCGATAGTATAATTGCCCATTAGGAAATAATGGTTTTACTGGTCTGTTGTTTGTTGCGGCATTTTCCGGTTATGATAAACAGAATATAAAATGGAAACCGCCAGGCATATAACGATCACCGCCAGCGAAATGTATATGGATATATGAATATCAAAAAATTCAATGAGCATTTTAATGCCAATGAATACCAGTACCACGGCAATGCCCTGCTGCAGGAAGTCGAATTTGTTTACCGCGCCTTTCAGCAAAAAAAACAGGGCCCGTAAACCTAAAATCGCGAAAATATTGGACGAATAGATTACCAGCACATCATCGGGCGAAAAAGGAACATCGGCCCGTTCACGTACAATGGAAACTACAGTAGGAATGGAATCTAATGCAAAAACAATATCAATGGCAGCCAGCATAAATACAACAACGGAGAGTATGGTAAAATATACTTTCCCGTTACGGGTAATAACATATTTTCCACGGGGTTCCACAGTGGTGAGCCGCAGGTATTTTCTTAAAATCCGGTATAGCTTCGACTCTCTTGGATTGAATTCCTCCTCGCTTTTTTTGAAAAACAGCTTGTAGCCGGTATACAGCAGGAAAACGCCGAAAATATAGAGTATCCAGTGAAACCGTTCTATGAGCCCGATACCAATGGCTATAAAAATGATCCTGAAAACGATGGCCAGCAGTATGCCGATCAGTAAGGCTCTTGCCGTGTCGGAGTCTGCTATTTTAAAAGAGCTGAAAATAAGGATGAATACAAAGATATTGTCAATGCTCAGCGATTTCTCCATCAGGTAAGCGGTTAAAAATTTAGTAGCCACTTTTGAACCGTCTTCAAAGAAAAGGAATACACAAAAAGCAAGAGAGATCGCCACCCAGAAAATGCTTTGGTAAAAAGCGCTCTTCATGGTTACGTGCGAATTTTTTTTACTGAATAAACCGAAATCAAAAATCAGTGCAATCAAAAGCACTATCCCGAAAGTGAGGTAAGAAATTTCCGTGGGTGTCATTAACGCGTAATATTTTATTCAAAGATAAGGGGCTATTTCTGATGGGGGGTAAATTGTTGAGGCTTCAGGTTTCAGGTTTCAAGTTGCAGGGTGCAGGGTGTGTTATTTTTCTTTACCTTCAAACCAAAAGTTTGCTTCATGTTAAAATACATTCTTGCTTTAGACCAGGGCACTACCAGTTCCCGTGCCATTATATTCAATCATAGCGGTTCGGTTATTTCAGTAGCGCAAAAAGAGTTCAAACAAATATTTCCCCGGCCGGGCTGGGTGGAGCACGACCCCAGTGAAATATGGAGCACCCAGTTGGGTGTAGCAGCGGAAGCCATTAGTAAAGCAGCATTAACAGCGGAAAACATAGCGGCTATTGGTATAACCAATCAAAGGGAAACCACCGTGGTATGGGAAAGAACTACCGGCAAACCCATATACAATGCCATTGTATGGCAGGACAGGCGTACGGCGGCTTTTTGCGATGAATTAAAAGCCAAAGGAACCGATAAACTGATCAAAGAAAAAACAGGGCTGATCTTAGACGCTTATTTTTCGGCCACCAAAGTAAAGTGGATATTAGATAATGTAGAAGGGGCGAGGGAAAAAGCCGGTAAAGGGGAACTTTGCTTCGGCACTATGGATACCTGGCTGATATGGAATCTTACCAAAGGACAGGTACACGCAACCGATGTATCCAATGCTTCGCGTACCATGCTGCTCAATATACATACGCTGCAATGGGATGGCGAGCTGGAAAAGATATTTGACGTGCCCGGCAATATGCTTCCCCAGGTAAAAAGCAGCAGCGAAGTATATGGAGAAACGCAGAATATATTAACGGCGCATAAAATACCCATTGCAGGTATCGCCGGAGACCAGCAGTCGGCATTGTTCGGACAAATGTGTACACAACCCGGCATGGTTAAAAATACATATGGTACGGGTTGTTTTATGCTCATGAACACAGGCGAAAAAGCCGTTCCGTCGCAAAACAATTTGCTCACCACCGTGGCATGGAAAGTAAATGGTGTTACCCAATATGCATTGGAAGGAAGTGTTTTTATCGGAGGCGCCGTTGTGCAATGGCTGCGCGATGGATTGGAGATCATTAAGTCTTCCGGTGAAGTAGAACCGCTGGCGTTAAAAGTAGCCAACAGTGATGGCGTATATGTGGTTCCGGCTTTTGCAGGCCTTGGCGCACCACACTGGAACCAGCATGCCAGGGGTACGATCGTGGGTATGACAAGGGGAACCTCCGCTGCGCATTTAGCCCGGGCGGCCATTGAAAGCATCGCCTATCAAACCATGGATGTGCTTAAAGCAATGGAAGCCGATGCGGGTATTGCCATAAAGGAGTTGCGGGTAGATGGCGGCGCAACGGCAAATAATTTACTCATGCAGTTCCAGAGCGATATGCTGAATACAAAAGTGATCCGTCCGCGCATTATTGAAACTACCGCGCTGGGCGCTGCTTATTTAGCGGGACTGGCCGTAGGCTACTGGAAGGATATGGAAGAAATTCAAAAGCAATGGCAGGTAGACAGGATTTTTGAACCTGCTATGGAAGAAGAGGAGCGCAACCAGCTATCAAAAGGATGGCAAAGAGCAGTGAGAGCGGTGAAGGCTTGGGCGGAGGAGGAATAAATGTGAAAAATGCGGAAATGTGAAAATGGAAAACGATTTCGAAATGAAAAGGCCTTAAGATTGAGAAGCATTAGTGGCATTGGCTTTGTTTAGTAATCTACCTGAAATAGAGATTTGCCCAGAACTATAAACGACAAATTATAAACCCGAAGATCAACTATGCAAAGAGGCGAATTGATTAACAGGCTGGATACGGAAACGGAATGGGATATTATTATCATAGGCGGCGGCGCCACGGGCTTAGGCGCTGCCGTGGATGCTTCCTCACGGGGATATAAAACCCTGTTGCTTGAACGTTTCGATTTTGCCAAAGGCACTTCCAGCAGGGCTACCAAATTAGTACACGGCGGTGTTCGCTACCTGGCGCAGGGTAATATTAAATTAGTAATGGAAGCGCTGCATGAAAGAGGATTACTATTAAAAAACGCGCCGCATCTTACCCGTACGCAGCCCTTTATATTACCTGCCTATTCCTGGTGGCAAAAATGGTATTATGGTATAGGGTTAAAAATATACGATCTCATGTCGGGAAAGCTAAGCATTGGTAAAACCCGCATCATATCTTCTAAAACGATCTTACAATATGCACCCGCGGTGGTGCAAACCGGGCTGAGCGGAGGTATACTATATTATGATGGTCAGTTCGACGATGCCCGCCTGGCGCTTAACCTGGCGCAAACGGTAGTGGAACAGGGCGGTGTAGTATTGAATTATATGGAGGTGTTTGATGTGCGTAAAGAAAATGGAAAGAGTAAAGGGGTATATGCGGAGGATACCCTTACCGGGAAGGAATACGAGATAAAAAGCAAAGCGGTGATCAATGCCACGGGGGTATTTACAGATGACGTTTTACAGATGGATGACGATATGCAGCACAATATTGTATCTCCCTCGCAGGGCATACACTTAGTGGTAGATAAAAAATTCTTTCCCGGCAGCCATGCCATGATGATACCCAAAACAGACGATGGCAGGGTGTTGTTTGCTGTGCCCTGGCATAATAAAGTTATTATTGGCACCACCGACACACCTGTGGCGGAGCCCTCATTTGAGCCCCGTCCACTGGAAGCCGAAATTGAATTTATTTTCAGGAATATAAACCAATACCTGGGTTCAGGCATTACAGAAGCGGATGTAAAAGCGGTATTCGCGGGCTTACGTCCGCTGGTGAAAGCGCCCGGACAAAAAAACACAGCGCTCATGCCCCGCGATCATACCATCATGGTGTCTAAAAGTAACCTGGTTACCATTACCGGCGGCAAATGGACCACCTATCGCAAGATGGCAAAGGTGGCGGTGGATAATGCCTTGTTTGTGGGTAAGCTGGAACGCAAATCCTGTGTAACGGAATCGCTGCATATACACGGCTGGTGCAAAACGGTGAACCCTGATGATCCGCTGCATTATTACGGAGCGGATGCTGAATCTATAAGAAAGCTGGCGGAACAAAATACGGCATGGGGGGAGCAGCTACACGATGATTTTCCCTATATCAAAGCACAGGTAATATGGGCGGTGCGCAACGAAATGGCTATAACGGTAGAAGATGTATTAGCCAGGAGAATACGACTGCTTTTTTTAGATGCGCATGCAGCCTTGCAAACCGCTCCGGCAGTAGCAAAGCTCATGGCGGACGAGATGGGTAAGGATGAAGCCTGGCAACAGGATCAGCTAAAAGGCTTTACCGCATTGGCGGAAGGGTATTTACTGGGAACGTGAGAAATGTGAAAAATTTGAAAATGAAAAAGACTTCGGAGTTTTTAATTTGTGGTTTATCGTTGCATCCTGAGGATTTGAGATTGATTCCGCTTCGGATTTCGAAACTTACTATCCGGGCTTTATCAAACGCCTGCTTTTTCAGAATTTATACTTCAACATTGGGACTTTATTTATATTTAAAGTATTTTCCCTCAATTATTATTTAAAAAACTGCTTGCATATGTCTCCATTCCTGGCCGAAATTACCGGAACAGCTTTACTCATTACATTAGGCGGCGGCGTGGTTGCCAACGTAGTATTAGATAAAACAAAAGGCAATAACGGCGGGTTAATAGCCATCACCTTTGGATGGGCCATAGCGGTGTTTACAGGCGTATATGCCACGGCGGCGGCCAGCGGGGGGCATTTGAATCCGGCTGTTACTATTGGCCTTGCAGTAGAAGGCAGCTTCGACTGGGCGCTGGTGCCTTTGTATATACTGGCGCAATTTACAGGCGCTATGCTTGGGGCGGTAATCGTGTGGTTGTCGTATCGCCAGCATTTTGA
The DNA here is from genome assembly GCA_964450515.1 of uncultured Terrimonas sp. Lineage (GTDB taxonomy): Bacteria > Bacteroidota > Bacteroidia > Chitinophagales > Chitinophagaceae > Agriterribacter. The sequence continues at coordinate 13,143 of CAYVEI010000051.1, forward strand.
TGATACGCAGGATGCCAATGCCAAGCTGGCTGTGTTTTGCACGGCGCCGGCCATACGAAGCGCCATACATAATATCATTACAGAGCTGGTTGGCACTTTTGTGCTGGTATTGGGCGCCTTGCTGCTGGCGAAGCCGGAAATGAAGCTGGGCGCCTTAGACGCCTTACCCATTGCATTGCTGGTACTGGGTATAGGATTGAGCCTGGGCGGACCAACAGGCTATGCCATTAATCCTGCCCGCGATCTGGGTCCACGTATTATTCATGCTTTACTCCCTATTAAAAACAAACGCAACAGCGACTGGAGTTATGCCTGGATACCGGTTGTTGGGCCCATTGCCGGCGGCGTGCTGGCTGCTTTGGTTTTTAGATTTGTGCTGAAGTAGTCTGGCAAAGGCGAGATCGAAAGCGTTGCTCACAGATAGTGCGGATGTACACAGATGAATAAAATTGTTTTAAAGCGGTTATTATTTACATATATCAAAAATATCGCTAACGCATTAATCTGTTAAAGCCTGTGAAACCAAAAACACTATGCTTCCCTCATTCCTTTATGCTACTACCAATAAGGCGCCTGTTTAATGAAAGCTTTTCGTATCCCCGTGCCGATGCTGTAGGATGTGCAGGAAAATACGCCAGGGGAAACCGTCCGTTAGTATACTCCACCGAGCTTGCCCGTTCGGTAAGTAAAAGCAAAATTTTGTTTGGCATGATCAATCTCCGCTGCAACGGGAACGATATTTATATAAACCAGATGAAGGAAACCAACCGGCCGGCCGATATGTGGGATGCATATACTTTACCAAGCGCCGTTTAAGCTGAATCAATGAACTAAAAGCCTCTCCGGTATAGTTAATCTGCATTAATCGAACGTATTGTTCCAAAAATCGAAGCATATCCGCCTGTCGGCGAATAAACTTTCACTGCCGCATTGTATTTGCCATCTTTGTATTGTCAAAAGCGATGCTAACCCTTTGAAAACCCAATTATCCATCATCCCCTGAAAAAACCGGCTACCCTTTAGAAAAACCCTACCCTGAGAAAGAAAATCCAATTCCCTGAAAGCCAGACTATCCAATACCTGTAAAAAGCTGCTAACCATTTTCCAATTCCCTGAAAACCCCAATCTATGAAAAGCCATGAAACCGGGTCAGTACCTTTTAAAAAACCAACCATTTGTTGCTCATTAACCTCTGACAAGATTTCAAATGACTGAACCAGGCTCCGTGCCTGGTTTTTCGTGTTCCCTGCTGCGGAGCGTATTTCTTCTGAGATCGAGGATCTTAGCCAGCGGACCTACAAGAAAAAGGGCAAAGAAAGGGGCATATATAAGATGGTTAAGACGCAAAACAAATTCTGCAACAGCTACCAAAACGGCAACCATCATTCTTCCCTTCCTGGTAGATACGGAAGTGGGAGGATCGGTGATCATAAAGAAGATGAATAGCTGGTACATGGGCCCGGTGAGGGGAGAAAGTTCCGCAAGAAAGGCATCGCCTGTGATCAAACAACGAATATACGCAAGGACAGCAAAGCTTATTACATAGGTAACGGTTACGTGCAACCGTTTTGCCCTGTTCACAATGATCAGCCCCAGCACCCATATTACAGACATGGCAAGCAGGTTACTGCCCCATTGAATACTAAGGCCTGCCACATTTGCGCTATACAAAGCAAGCATCCACGAAATACCAAAATTCGAAGGATTCCATAAATGCCGGTCTTTATAGCGAAATACATATTTGGAAAGAATGGAAAGCAGGGAGGTAACAATATACGGCCAAATTACATTGGAGCGGATGAGTATGCCCACGCTTATACCGGTTATATACGCGCTGGCAAGGTTTTTCCACTTGCCTAATACCACCCTGGCCAATATGATCTCGGCTATCATGGATGTGACTATTGCGGCTACCAGGGTTACATGACTGTCTAAAATGCCAAAGGTAAACTGCCCTACCAGCAGGATAAGCGTGATAAAGGCCGGAGGGATATACTGGAAATTATTTTTTAACCATTGAGAGAACGAACTTGTTGCGGGTATATTCTCAAGCTTATATTCCTTCTGCATTAGTTATTGGGTTTGCTTTCTTTGATAATATGCAGTTTATTGATCTCCGGGTTTTCAGCTTTATCTGTATGCCCCGACGGCCAATAGATCGTTACCCTGTCAATTTTATTGCTTTTGCCTGTTCCAAAATGGAGCCTGTGCTGGTTTTGAGCAGAAAATCCTATACCGCCGGTAACGATCTGCGCCTGTTTTTTGCCATCCCATTCCACCTCTACTCTTGCACCTATAGCATCGGCATTAGAAACTGTTCCCTGCAGGTCAAAAGCGATCCAGTGATTATTGTTCCCTGCATAATTTTTATATACTAAAGGGATATTGTTTTGATTCGCAACAACAACATCTAATACCCCCCTGTTCCACAAATCGGCAATAGCAACAGCGCGCCCGTCGTATGTTACTTCGGGACACACTTTGCCCGATACATCTTCAAACAGGCCATCGCTGTTATTCAGCCATATTTTATCCTGCTCGTATCCCGATTGGCTTTTGCCTTCCATATCCGGCCAGTTTTTGGCATCGCCGATAATGGTGCTGTTGCCGCCTGTAACTTTAGAGTAATCATACCAGTATGAAGTGTTTTCTTTTGCAGAAATAAAGCCGTTTGCTACGTACAGATCCATGAAGCCGTCATTATTCAGATCGCCGAATTGCGCACCATAGCTCCAGCCCGCGTTTTCAATTCCTGAAATTTGAGCAAGGTCTACAAAAGAAGGATGCTCCGCAGCGCGCTGAACCTTGGGTTGCCAATAATTGTTTCCCTGGATCAATATTCCTTTCTCCGTAATATTTGTAGTATAAACACCTACATTCCCGTCATTGGCAATATCGCCGAAAGAAGCGTTCATGCCGCTTTTAGGGATATGGCCAACGCCTGCCTCCCTGCCTTTTTCTTCAAATCCCTGACCGTTTTTATTCAAATAAAATTCGTCTACATTATAATCGTTGGCAATATATAATTCAGGGTAGCCATCTCCGTTAAAGTCTGCCGCTGCGGCGGCAAGTGTCCATTTGGTTGAAGTTAACCCATACTGGCTGGTTACATCTTCAAATTTGCCGTTACCTGTATTCTTTAAAAGAAAATTTCTGCCCCCATTATTGGCATACCGGAAGCTTTCAGGCATTATTTTAGTGGTATTCAGGCTGTCTAAGTGAAAAGTTTCTTTATAATAGCCTCCTATAAAAATATCAATCAGTCCGTCATTATTAAAGTCGAACCAAATGGCGGAATTGGCATTTACCCATGAGGGGAGTCCGCTGCCTTCTGTAACCCGTTCAAATCTTTTTCCCTCTATGTTTTTAAACAGCTCCGGTTTTCCCCATTTATACAGGAGCAGGTCTTTAAAGCCATCATTATCATAATCGGCCCAAACAGCGCCCATTGAAGCGCCGGAGCCCTTCCTGTTTACGTCTGCCAGTTGCATTTCATCGGCCACGTCTTCAAATTCACCATTCTTCAAATTGCGGTATAAGGCATTTCTGCTTCCGGTTGCGCTGTTGGTAAAATAAATATCATTCCAGCCATCGTTATCAAAATCGCAAATGGCAACCGCCGCTCCCATAGAGGCAATTTGTCTTCTAATATTATTGAGCCCGGGATCAACGTCAGGGGCCATATGCCGGAATGATATTTTCGCTTCTTTATTTACCGGCTCAAGATAAAATCCAAACGTTTTTTCTGCTGTTGCTTTTTGCCTGCTGTTGCGTTTGCCCGAAAAAAGAATGTTATCGCGGGAAATTAAAAATGTTATGGCAAGCAGGCTAACAAATACTACAGTAATAATTATTTTGGTATATTTTTTTGAAGGGCTCATTAAACAGTTATCATTTGTGCAGGCTAAAGATAGTAATAAATGATACTTGATATTTTAAATTTCAGTATCATTTCTCCTGTTTTATCAGGGAAGCCAAATGCAGTGTAAAATACAGGCTGTAGAAAGTCAGGGATGCCTTCTGCTGAATACAAGGGGATAATAATAATGATTATCTTCGGCATATAAATCACTTTACCGGTAATGACACATGCATTTCCACGTTTTTCGATACACTTATTGATCAGATTTATTTTATTTTCGATGATCATTCTGCTTACCCAATGTAAGGCAAAAGAAGAGGAAGCAAAAAACTACTATAATGATCCCCGCATCCTGGCCATTTCTTTTCTTCAGAAAAATAAATTTGATGAAGCCGAGGCCGCGTTTAAAAAAGCAATAAAAACCGATCCCGGGAATTTCCTGAACTATGCCGATCTGTCCCTGCTTTACCTGGCAAAAAAGGATTATGATGAGGCAGAGAAGCAGGTACAGGCAGGGCTGAAAATTCAACCCGGCCATACCGGGTTAAAGCTCACCCTGGCTGAAGTGTATATACGGGAAGGGAACAAAGAAAATGCCATAAAAGAGCTGCAAAACATATTAGCTGCTGACCCCCGCAGCGCTCCTGCCTGGTACAAGCTGTGTCTGCTGGCTGCTGCGGAAAAAAATGATGCGGATCAAAAAGCCGGCTTATTACAATTGATAGCCATTACCCCCGCTAATATTGTGCCCCGGCTTGAGCTGTGTGAATTGCTTGCACAGGAAGGGAAATCAGATTCCACTTTGTTCTTTATGCAAAGCATACAAAAAATAGTTCCGGAATTTAACCTGGCAACAGACAGCATTTACCGCAAGGCTGTTGCATTCATCTCCGGTAACCACCAAACCGCTGATGCCGTTCATTATATACAGCAATTTCAAAAGCTAATGCAGCTTACCGAAGCCTATGCCAGCGGGCTCGACGAAATTGATCAGCCGAAATTACTAACAGGCTACGCGGAGTTTAACGACAGTAAGTTCAGCCGGGTTTACGACAAAAACAGGGTAGTTTCATTAAATGATATAAAATTCGAGGACGCTTCCTCTGTTGCGGGGCTAACCATTCCGGATATATCAAATGTAACAGCTTCAACTTTAGCGCTTGCAGATGACGACGGAAAAGGTACTGCGTATGTTTTTGCAAGCTTTTTGCCTGAAGGCGCTTCTGCCTCTAAACGTTATTTGTTTGAAGGAGAAATGGCAAGCTTTAAAGATATTACCGCTTCTGTTGGGTTGAATTACGAAGCTGTTGATTTAGACGCCACGTTCGCGGATTATGATAATGATGGTTACCGTGATCTTTTTATTTCTACCAATAAAGGAGTTTTCATCTATAAAAATAATGGCGACGGCACATTTTCCAGGGTAAAGCAAAAAACAGGATTAGACGATATTACCGATGGTCATAAGATGCTTGTAGCGGATTTTGACCAGGATGGAGATCTTGATTTATACATTGCCTGCAAAAGCGCCAATAAGTTCTTCCGGAATAACAATGACGGAACATTCACCGAAAACGCGAAGGTGATGAACCTTGCTGCAGGTGCATCGGGAACGACAGATATGGATTATGGAGACTGGGATGCTGACGGAGACCTGGATATAGCAGTTTTAGCCGGCGGGGGGCAGATGCAGTTATTTAATAACGAACGGCACTCCAAGTTTAAAGATATTACCGGTGCTTTACAGCTTCAGCATCCTTCCTATAAAGGCAGCGCCATTGCTTTTGGCGATTATAATAATGACGGTATGCCGGATCTGTTTATTGCCGGGGGCAAAGATGAAAATTCATATTTACTGAAAAATACGGGAGATCATGGGTTTAAGGTTGACACAGCATCACGGCAATTTACCACATCACTAAAAGGCATAACGGCACATGCTGCTGTTTTCTTTGATTTTGATAACGATGGCTACCAGGACATTCTGGTAGCAGGAGTAAATGACGATGCCTCCAAAAGCGGGATGCAATTATTCCATAATAACCCGGCAAAAGGGTTTGTGAATGTTTCGTACCTCCTTCCGCAAACTTTTTCCGGGGGGCATAAGATAGAAATTGCCGACTTTAACTTAGATGGCGATGATGATCTTTTTATATCGGGGCCTTCCGGTATTTGCTTAATGCGGAATGATGGAGGAAATCTCAATCATTATATGCAGATACAGTTAACGGGACTTTCTTACGGCAATAATAAAAACAACAGGTTTGGCATTGGCGCGCAGGTAGAGCTAAAGGCAGGCGATCTGTATCAAACCAAAACGGTTAAACGCACCCTGGTTAATTTTGGTGTAGGTATGCAGGATTCGCTCGATGTTGTTCGTATCATTTGGCCCAATGGAACACCGCAGCTTATTAATGACCCGTCGCGCTGGCAAAGAACACTTGAAGCGGAAAAGCTCAAAGGCTCCTGTCCGTTTTTATTTACCTGGGACGGGGAAAAATATATCTTTTTAAAAGATATGATGTGGAGAAGCGCCCTGGGTATGCCTTTGGCGGTAAACGGAAAAGATACGAGCTATGCGTTCAGCGATCCGTCTAAAGAATATTTGCTTATCCCGGGTGAAAAGCTGAAGCCAAAGAACAATAAATATTCTATCAAAATAACAGAGGAGCTGTGGGAGACGGTTTATTTTGATAAAGCCGCACTGGTGGCGGTAGACCACCCCGATTCGGTTGATGTATTTGCAGATGAGCGTTTTGTGGCGCCGCCTTTTCCCGGTAAGCAATTGTATAGGGTGGGTAAAAAACATTTCCCGGTTACTGCCTTCGACGGCAATGGCAATAATGTGCTGCCCAAAATTAAATCATACGATTTCGAATACATTTCCAACTTTGGTTTGGGTAAATACCAGGGGCTTGCCGATGACCATGATTTGATCCTCGACCTGGGAGATGAAGCGGTTGGCGACAGCCTTTACCTGTTTTTGCGGGGATGGACCTTCCCTGCAGATGCCAGTATCAATACCGCAATGACGCAGTCGGCCATGTATAAAAGTAAACCGCCATTATTGCAGGTAATGAACAAAAAAGGAGAATGGCAAACCGTTATAGCCAATATTGGTTTCCCGATGGGAAAAGATAAAATGGTTATCGTTAACCTCCCGGGCAGGTTGCTTACCCCGGGTAACAGGAAAGTAAGGATACGCACCAATATGCAGATCTACTGGGATGAAATATTCTTTTCGAACCGTTTATCCAAAGCCCCGGTACATATGCATGATCTTGCCATGACAGGCGCGCAGCTTGCTTACAGGGGTTTTTCAGCATCCTATAGAAAAGGCGGCCCTTTTGGTCCGCACTGGTTCGATTATTATAATACCACCGGGGGGCAGCAATGGAGAGACCTTACAGGGTATTATACCCGTTACGGGGATGTGTTGCCGCTGTTACAGCAGGCAGATGACGCGTATATTATTGCCAACTCGGGCGATGAAATAACAATTGATTTTGATGCCAGCCATTTACCTGTATTGCCGCAGGGGTGGAAGCGCGACTTCCTTATTTACAGTGAAGGATGGGTAAAGGATGGTGATTTGAATACCGCCCACGGGCAAACGGTTGAACCGCTGCCTTTTCATGATATGCCGGCCTATCCCTACAGCGGTAATGTAAAATATCCTGCAGATGCGAAGCATAACCTGTACCGTCAGCAATACAATACCCGGCTAATAAGCACCGATGATTTTAAGAATGCACTAAAGCCGAAGGCACTGGTAGAACATAAGTAATTACTCAAAGCCTAAAAAGAAATTCTGTATGAATGTAACACCGATTGTACATCCGTAATAGTGCAACTGCGTTGGAATAAAAGACCATAACATCACACTATACCCGGAATATTTGAATTATCTTAGAAATCTAATTGGTATAACATATGGCTAACACCTACACACAAGTTCATCTTCAATTTGTCTTTGCCCCCAAATATAGAGCATCTCTTATAAGCAGTACATGGGAGAACGACCTGTATAAATACATTACGGGTATTGTGCAAACGAATAAGCACAAGCTGATTGTTATCAACGGCATGCCTGACCATGTACACTTGCTGGTTGGTTTTAGAGCTACTCAATCTATGGCTGATTTTATGCAGGACGTAAAAGCGGGCTCATCCAAATGGATAAATGATAATAAGTACTGCAAAGGGCGGTTTGAGTGGCAAACCGGGTATGGAGCATTTTCATATTCAAAATCTCAACTGCCTGATGTGATAAGGTATATTGAGAATCAGAAAGAGCATCATCGTAAAAAGACCTTTCTGGAAGAGTATAAGTTATTCCTGGAAAAGTTTGAAGTGGAGTATGATGAAAGATATGTTTTTAAGGAGCCGGAATAGGTACCATGCCTACGGCATTCGCGCGGGCTTGGGTTTATTGAATTACCGATATAGTATGCCTATCGGCATTTAGGTGAGGGATAAACCTGTGGTGCAAAAATGGTGTTACAGTATTAGGACAGCGCTCAAAAATCCCGTAGGGATATAATATCGGTAGAATGTAAATATAAAAGTCTGACAATCCCGTAGGGATATAATATCGGTAGGAATG
>CAYVEI010000051.1:21710-25797 GCA_964450515.1 uncultured Terrimonas sp.
GAATGTAAATATAAAAGTCTGACAATCCCGTAGGGATGGAACAGAAGGATATGTTTTCACCTGTATCCTCGTTCAGCTTCAGTTACACTTCGAAAATGAATACCTGTGATCCCCGTTCATAAGCAACGTATGATGAGTGCTATCACAAAGCAGCTACAGTATGATAATACATATTTTTCGACAACGGGTCTAACAGTCCCGCTGTATTAAAAGGCGCTATCCTTTCTCTTACCATGCTGGTAAATTGATCTGCATCTTTGGTTGAGATGGTTCTTTGTGCGGTTAACTTCAGCAGTTCCTTATAGCTTGTTTGTACTATTCTTTGTACTTCATCGTTGCCGGCTTCAAGAAAACAGGTAACAGGCTGGTGCTTCAACCGGCGTTGCTCATACAAAATGGTAAAAGTAAAATACAACATAGACCACGCATTGAAAAGCTGGAAATGCGGCATGGTTTTGTAGCATCCGGCAACAAGCATATCAATGAGCTTAAGCTCTTCAAAAGTAATATGCTCATATTCCTTCAACCGTTCATATAAGCGTTCATCAAAGTTCCTGTTTTCACTAAGCATCTGTACAATGCGTTCAATGCCGGCCAGGGAATAAGCTATACCCGTGCTGAAAAGCGGGTCTACAAATCCAATGGTATGCGGCATTGCCAGCCAGCCATCGCCAAAACATTTTTCCAGCTTTCGCTGAAGCCTTCCCGTTTGTATAATGCGGCCGGGCTTTGATGCTAAAGACCCTTTTTTGAGTATATGATCTATATCGGGATACGTATTCTTCAGGCTATCCCATATCTCCGTTGTCGTCATTTTTTGAAATGAAGCATCATTACCATTCAATGCAAATCCCCAGCTTGTACGGTTATTGTTGAAACGAAGCGCCCAAATCCATCCTTCATCCAGCACATGGTGCAATGCGGAATCATCGGGATCATAAGGATAATCGTTTGTTGGAATATTGCTTTGCTGCAGGAGCGTTGTCCACCTGGGGAGGTTCTCAAAATGAGAGAATACCGCAAATGAATGGGTAAGAAAATGTTCTGCAGATGATTTTACCGAAAACAACTTATCAGCCAGCACGCTGCTGCCTGTTGCATCTATAAAAAAAGAGGAATGAACGGATGATATATTTCCCGCCCCGCTTACATTGAACAGCCATTGTTTGTTGCTTCTTGTTGCAGAAGTGATCTCAGTACAATCGAAATAATCAATATTATAGTCCTGCACCCTGCTCACTAAGTAAGCATCAAAATCTGCACGCAGCCAGTTGGTGTCAGACATGATATCATTTTCACTTGCTGCAACAAGCAGCTCATTGGAATGCCCGGCGTCTGTTGAAAACCGCTTACCGGGATGATGCTTAAAATAACTAAAGCCCCTTTTAATACCGCAAACAATTTCGGGATGCGATTGTTGCCAGCTACCATATCTCGAAAAATCATATAACCAGGGCAAATCATATTGCGTGGAAAGGGAACGCAATATCATATCCGCGATAGGAGTGGAGGATTCACCAATGGCAAAACGCGGATGCTTTCCCTTTTCAATTAAACAAACGCTAAAACCGCAGTTGTGTAAGGCAAGAGCGGTAACAGTGCCGGTAAAACCGGAGCCGGCAATTACAATATCGTAATGGTTACTCATATTTAATGTTGCAGGTACAGGATATGCTATCTTCAACCTGCTGACTGAGGTTCATCGTTTCCAGACGTTTTTTTCTTTCATCAAAACAATGGGGGCATTTTGATAAAAAGCCGATATCCCAGGTATCTGCAAACACCTGCCCCCGTTGCATCAGCAACGCTTTCTCAAAAACATCTTCCAGCATAGCCAGGGAAGGCGGTGTGTAATCATTGTTTTTCCACAACAGCTCCATTACGCCGTTCCCGGGCCGTACCGGAATAACGGCACACCGTATTGCTCCACAGTTGAAAGCAAATTGTATGGTTTTGAGTGTCCACGATATATTTTCATCATCACCTGTAATATAAGGAGGATTTAGAAGTATAAAGGCCCTTATATCAATATCGTGCTGCTTTAAAAATGCAGTTGCTTTTTTAAAATCCCCTGGCGTGATCTGTTTATTCAATTTCGGTAACGCCACAGGATGGATCGTTTCCAGCCCCATTGCTATTTCCAGCTTTCCGCTGAGCAGGTTGTTCAATTCAATACAGAGCCGATTGCAGAGTTTGGGGTGATTCTCCACGATCACTCTTTTATAATCGCTGAGCCGTTTGGATATTGCCGGGTAATCCCCGGGAGAGATGGCTTTTGCATCAAAAAAATTCCCGTTGTTGTACAGCTTGATCACATCAGCCTTTGGCAATCTTTCCAAAGCATGATCTATCTGTTGCACAATGGCGCCTGCCGGTACAGGTTCATCCAGTGTGTTTTTCCATAAATCACACATCAGGCATTTAAAAGCGCATTCTTTGCCGGTAAGAAAGATGGTATTTACGGTTTCGATGCCGCCCGGTAAACCGGGTTCCCGCTCATGCAAAAAATGATAGGGAACAAACGGGTTTAACCTGTTTTTGGGAGAACGAAGTTCAGCTATAGCGCGGCTGTTGTAACCCTTACGCATACAGCGAATGGAAATAGGTTCGGTATTCTTTTTCATTGTTGGCAAAAATCCCGGAAAAGGCATCGGGCGGCACCGCGCCGGCCTGGAATCTTCGCTTTTCAAAAACGGGCATATCAAAACCGGTTACTGCTTTTATACCGCGACTTACTACCTCGCCTTTTAATGCATACAAGGCTTCTTCGTTCCAGTTGGTGAGCGCTATAAAAGGAATGCCTTCAGCAACCTCAATCACATTGGGTAAAGCATAGGGACTAAATCCTTTGAATCCATATTTCCTCGCGGGCGCATAGGTGCGCACATGTCCGCGGCTCTGTCCGCCGGAATAGGTAAGGGAATGCTTTATTTTATCCACGCCCCATCCCTCCTGGTAGAGCATCGTATTGTTCAGTACGCTGCGTATGGTAAGCTCGGGGTTTGCCGCTATGGGGTAGTCTTTCAGGTTTTCGTCGCCGCCTTCTCCGTCTGCCAGGTATTCCCAGTCGGGATAGCGTTCCCTTATATGCTTGCAAAGCGCCAGCGACATCGTTGCAGATTCAAGGTCAAGCGATTTGTAATCTTCAATAACCTCAATCGCAGCTTTATAGTTAACGTCCGATAAGGGCACATCAATAAGCTCCAGGAAAAGCGACAGTCCCAGCCGATCCATAAATGTATGCGCCTGCTCTGCATCGGCGCCGCCGTTCACGGAAAGTGTAAAGGCTTTCAGCCGCTGCGGCGACATGCCCAGCTTTAGCATTAGATGATACAGCACTAAAAAGACCGAGCCACTGTCAATACCCCCGGAGAACAAAACGCCTACAGGCGCTTTTTCCGGAACAGACAAAAGCCATTTCCGGCATTCATTGGATAATGTTTCAATGTATTTTTTTCCGATGGTATCAATATCTGTTGGAAGGGTATTTCTTTTGGGTTCAAAAAACCGGGTGTAAGCCGGGTTGGGATCGGGACAGCCGATCACTTCAAGCCTTACTACAAAATGTGCGGGCACCATCCTGGTATACGAAGGGTGAAATTGTTTGTGCAGTCCTTTTTGCTTAAGATATTCGTAAATCTCATCCATGCGTTCAGCTACAATAAGCAATGGTCCTGAAGTTTGCTTGGCAAGGAAATAGCGCATAGGGCGGCCTATGGAACGGGCCATAAATACCTGCTGCCCTACTTTTTCCACTATAGCAAACTGTCCGTCAATTTTACGTACGGCTGCCGGATCGCCTGAAACAATTGCGGCAGATGCTTCTTCAGGCGTCATGTTAAGAATGATATTGCTGTTGTGATCAAGAAGGCTTATAAAATCGGTTACATACTGGTTCATGATATTATTATTTTCTTCCGGAACAAATATAGTCATATCAATTGCAATATGGCGGTGATGGTGTGCCACGAAGACACGAAGACACCGTTTCAGGTCTTCAGGTTTTATTTTTAGTCGTGCCCTTGTGCCTGCCCCGTCCGTACCGGCATGGGCAGGCGTCCCGTTCAGGCGGGGCTTTTGTGGCGAA
>CAYVEI010000052.1:0-1813 GCA_964450515.1 uncultured Terrimonas sp.
GTTAAGGTAACCTTATTGTATCATTTTGGGTGAATGGCAATGGTGAATAGTGAATGAGGGGTCACTTCTTACGTCTCGCCTCTCATTTCGTGAAACGATAAACGCGAAATGATAAACTATTCACCTCTCACTTCTCACGCTTCTCCTCTCACCTTTCACTTTTCCGCACCTTATACCTTCACCCATACCTCCTACCCCACACCTCATACCTCATCCCTTCATCATCCCTATAAATTCATCAAATAAATAACGGCTGTCATAAGGTCCGGGTGTTGACTCCGGGTGATACTGAACGGAAAACGCGGGCTTGTTTTTCATGCGTATACCTTCAATAGAATCGTCATTAAGATTAACATGCGTAATTTCTACAGCCTGCGATTTTTTCACCGCTTCGGGGTCAATGCCAAAGCCATGATTCTGGGTAGTGATCTCGCTGCGGCCGGTAATCACATTTTTTACAGGATGGTTCAGTCCGCGGTGCCCATGATGCATTTTAAAAGTAGGTATTCCGTTTGCCATAGCCAGCAACTGGTGCCCAAGGCAAATACCAAACAGGGGCTTTTCTTTTTGAAGTATCCCCTGTATCGTTTCAACTGCGTAAGCCATTGGAGCCGGATCGCCCGGTCCGTTAGATATAAAGTAACCATGAGGATTAAAATCGTCTGTTTCCTGTAAAGGTGTTTTAGCCGGGTAAACCCTTACGTATACGCCTCTTTCCGCAAGACAATTGAGTATATTTTTCTTCACGCCATAATCATATACGGCTACCCTGTAGCGTGAGTGCGGGTTACCCATTTCATATACTTCCCGGGTAGAAACTACCGATGCCAGCTCTAATCCGTTCATAGATGGCGTTTGCGAAAGCCTGGCTCTTAAAACCTGCAAATCCGTTGTTTCGGAAGAAATAACACAATTCATAGCCCCACAGGTACGGATATGCGCCACCAGCGCCCTGGTATCCACACCATGTATAGCAACCACCTGCTGGTCTTCGAGGTATTGCTGAAGTGAGCCATCCGCCTGCAGACGGCTGTATTTTTCTTCTAAGTTCCGGGCGATCAATCCTTTTATTTTCACAGAATTGCTTTCCACATCTGCGGCTTTTACACCGTAGTTCCCTATGTGCGCGGCATTCATAATAACCACCTGCCCGTAATAGCTCGGATCGGTAAATACTTCCTGGTAGCCGGTCATACCGGTATTAAAACAAATTTCTCCCGTGGTAGTACCTGTTTTGCCAAAGGCCTTACCGTAAAAAACATTACCATCATCAAGGAGAAGAACTGCTGTAGAAGATTCAGACATTAAATAGTAAAATTTTACAAAGAAAAGAAATTTGGGCGGTTTTGCAGGAGATTTTTGTACACAAGGCTCCTACCCTTTCAAAGATCCGAAACCCTGCATTGTAAAAGTTGTTATGATTAATGAAACTACCGGGTGGCCAAACGGCCCATTGAACATCATTGCGCAAAAGTACCGGCAAAGCAATCTTATTCAATTTTTTTGGTCAGCCAGCCAGGCACTTATTTTGGAGTTGCTGTACTTTTTTTATTTAAAAATTATTGGTATTACAATACATTTATCGCCGGGGTTTACAATGATCGTATCCTCAACCTTATGAACACTACCAAAGAACTTTACAAATTCCGGTGTTACTTCCGGCCAGCCCCGGAAACTGGTAATGGTATTTTCGGCATTCCAGGAATAAGTTCCCGCAGGAAGATAGAAATCTGCATAGCTGCCGGGATCTAAATTATAATCTCTTTGAACGGGGCATATTAGTGAGCAACCATTTTTGCACCAAACTCCTGCA
>CAYVEI010000052.1:1913-11496 GCA_964450515.1 uncultured Terrimonas sp.
TTTGTAATCTTTGTTTGCACGGCATTCGCATCAGCGATATTGAAGGGATATGGCCCGGCTATTTTCGTCCATGAATAGTCCGCAATATTTTCATCCGGGTCATAAGATTTACTTCCATCCAGCAATACGCTTCCCGTTGGTAAGTTAATTATTTGATCGGGACCGGCATCGGCAACCGGCGGTTCATTATCCCCGTTACACCCCATGCAGGATCTTTCTTTTCTGCAACGAACAAGTAATAACATGATCGTTATCAGCGCTGCTGATATGATGCATATACCGGCTTTCATATCATATAATCTTTAAGGTAAATACATTTTGTTTCTGTCTTATAATTTAATAATACAGCGAACCCTGCAGCCGCATGCTGCCAGTATGATGAATGGTGTCCACAAAGCCCGAAAAGTTCAAAGGCATGAGTTTGGGTTTGGGAATAACGCCTGATACATATTGTGCCGGTCGTTTTGTTACATGGCAGGCGCCCGAAAAAGACGCTGAACCATTTTGATACGGGAGAGTAAAAAAATTAAAATCGGGGGAATCCGGAGTTATTTCAAAATAATTGCTATTGCCATCATTTTGCGCTTTTGTATAAACGTTAAATACCGGAACGGAATAACTTTTGCTGTAAAGCCCATAAACCTGGAACACGTTTATATACGTTCCCGAGGTATCATTGGGCAGGTTTGCAATAGAATAAGCATGAAACTCAAAATCTCTCTCTTCCATCGGTGCGTAACCGGCGCCATCATCATACCAAATGCGGCATGAAGCATTGATGTTAAAGTTCAGGTCAATCGGATATTCAATAAGAGTTGGCAGGGTTGATGATGATGGTGGCGGCGGGGGTACTATAATCGGATTATGATCTATCTTGGAACACGAGTAACCCAGGATCAGTGAAACCGCCGGAACTAAAAATGCTTTTTTCATGTTATTGAGTTTAAGGCACAATAAATGCATTTACCAGCGAAGGGTAATAAATACAGAATCAGCATTGGGTTGTTCCACATAAGGAGGCTTTTGAATCCACCAAAGAGAAAATTGATTGGTAACCCCGGTATTCCCGATAGCATATACATACCCGCTGTCGGATGGCCCAACCGAAACCCAGAGCGGTGCAGTAAATAATTTACCAGACCCGCTTTTTACAATTACGGATTTTATATTTCCGGAGCCCTTATAATAGGCTTTACCCAGTATGGGCCTATCAAGTTGAAGAAACATTCTGTTCTCACTATCATCACCATCGTGGCCAATATAAGGATAGTCTAACCATCTATCCGGATTAATGGCGTAAGCAAATGTTTTTTGATTAGACGGAGTCGCAGGTTGAACCTGGTTCATGCCGGTATTTCCAACCGGCGCCGGGTTAATAGCGCCGGGTTCTTTGTTGCAGGAAGCCATAATAAAACAGAAAACTGGTACATGCAACAGCGTTCTTTTTTTAATAAAAAATTTCATGGTTATTTCATTACAATACCAAGTTAAATGATATCAACAGCCAAAAGTTTTATAATCGCTTAATGAACAGGATCAATGAAAGAAAACAGTATAAACAGACAAATGCACCTGGTTTTAAAATGAAGCTGTTTGTCGGAAAACAAGGCAGTTTATCAAATAATAACAAGTGAGTTTAAAAAAAAATGATGGCAAAGGATTAAATTGGGGTAATTTAAAAAGCATGGATATTTCCAAAAACAATGCTTTTGTTTTTTCCGGAAAATACCGGCTGCTGCGGCATATTATTTTCTGGCTGGTTCATATTCTGATCTTTTCTTTTTTATTTAAAATGCCTGATCAGTCTTACTGGCAAATGCATATTCTTTCGGCATTGTGGGTGCCTGTATTTATCCTGTACGGGTACCCGGTTATGTACCGGATAGTGCCGAAATTCCTGTTGAAAGAAAAATACCTGCATTTCTCCCTGACCCTGCTGCTATGGGCAGTGGCAGGTTATTTCTTAAATTATCTTTTCAGGAAACAGGTGTTTTTTCCTGTTTCAGACTGGCTTCAGCACCGGTCTGACGGCAGGAACCCCTGGGCCACTAACAGTTACCTTTCAATGAACGTAATGGCTGCTTTTGGATGCATGATTGTATTATTTAAATACTGGATAAGGAAACAAAAAGAATTCCTGTTGGCCGAGAAAGAAAAGGTAAGTGCGGAATTACAGCTACTAAAGGCACAGATACAACCGCATTTTTTATTCAATACCTTAAACAATATTTATTCATTTGCATTGCAAAATTCTCCCAAAACGCCGGAGCTTGTGCTGAAACTTTCTTCCCTGCTCAGTTATATTTTATATGATTGTAAAGCAAATGAAGTGCTGCTGGAAAAAGAGCTTGTTATTATGAAAAACTATATTGACCTGGAGAGCGCACGTTATGCAAACCTGGAAGTGTCGTTGAATTTTGAAGGGGATATAAAAGACCAGCGGATTGCACCTTTGTTATTGCTGCCTTTCCTGGAAAATGCTTTCAAGCATGGCACATCCGAGCAATTGGAAAAATCATGGCTGAGCGTAGATGTATCCGTAAAACAAAATATGATATGCTGTAAAATTACAAATAGCAAAAACGAAATGGCCCTGCCCGGCGCAAAAGGAATAGGCATTCAAAATGCAAAAAGAAGGCTGGCTTACCTGTACCCAGGCACGCATGAGCTAAAGCTGAGCGATGAAGGAGATTTTTTTGTAGTTTCATTACTGCTTAAACCGGGCCGGACCGCTGTTATATCACCTGCCGCTGTGCGCCTTCCATAATTATCGTAAAAAAATATCAATATGAAACTCAGATGCCTGCTTGTAGATGATGAGCCGCCTGCATTAGAAGTTCTGCAATCGCATCTTTCTAATGTGCCCGGACTGGAAATTACAGCACTTTGTAAAAACGCGGTGGAAGCATTGGATGTATTGCATGAAAAACAGGTTGATCTTGTTTTTCTCGACATAAAAATGCCCAAAATTCTGGGTACTGAGTTTCTAAAAAATCTTTCCTATCCTCCCAAAGTTATTTTTGTTACCGCCTATCGCGATTATGCTTTGGACAGTTATGAATTAGATGCAGTAGACTATCTTGTAAAGCCTGTTTCCTTCGAACGGTTTTTAAAAGCAATTGGTAAGGTAAAGCGATTGATGGGGCAGGAAACTGCCAGTTATGCCGAAGAGTATAAAGCAAATGCTGAAGCATTTGTTTACCTGAAAGTAGATAAGAACATGCAAAAGATTTTAATAAACAACATCGTTTATATTGAAAGCTGGAAAGATTATGTAAAGTTGTTCATGAATAATGGAAAAAACTGGCTGGCCAAACGATCTATCA
This sequence comes from uncultured Terrimonas sp., assembly GCA_964450515.1. GTDB lineage: Bacteria > Bacteroidota > Bacteroidia > Chitinophagales > Chitinophagaceae > Agriterribacter. The sequence goes on from CAYVEI010000052.1 coordinate 5,240, forward strand.
GCTCAATGGAAAATCTTTTATCCGAGCATAAATTTTTGAGGATACACCGTTCGTATATGGTTTCATTAAGCAAGATAACGGGCTACAATAACCTTGCGGTTCAGTTGGGAGCAAAGGAAATTCCTATTGGCCGCCTGTACAAGCAGCATGTGATGGAGGTGATCCATTCAAAATAACGCTCAGAAATTTATTTTTATTCCCAACTGGCTTATCCACCTGGCGCTGCTGCCCGGCGCCGTGCTGGTTTGTAAAGCATAAGGTTTATTATTCTTTGGGGTATACTGGTATTGGGGTATCAGCGGGTACTGGCTGGCAAACCCTTTGAATGTGATTAACGGAAAATTATCTGCCCCTAAAGTATAAATACGCCCCCAATGCTTATTGAGCATACTGGTGAAATTGAATACATCATAAATAATGCTTAGCTGTATTCCTCCCCGCTTTGTTTTTATTATAAAATCCTGCTGCAGCCGCAAATCAATAAGATGAGTGAATGGCAGCCTCGCTCCATTTCGTTCGGCGAACTGCCCTCTGTGCTTACGCAGATATTTATCTCCCTCTATAAAATTATTTAACAGTTGCTTTTGTTCTGCAGGGCTATATATAACACCTGCCGCTGAGTTGGGCAGAAAGATCATCTGATCTAATTCCCCGGGCGTGGGTATATAGATGAGGTCTGTTTTGAGCGCCGCATCGTTTCCATTGTCGCCAATCATACTGCCTTCATACACATAGCTGTAAGGTAAGCCGGACTGCCCGTTATAAAAAACAGTAACGAACGTTGACATCTTGTTTTTTGCATACCTGATCTTTTTTGTCAGGTCTGTATATATCCTGTGGCCCAAACTAAAATCTGAAGTGCTGCGGCCTGCATAGTTTTTCCCGTTCACGGTTTTTATGGCTTCCCATTGCCCGCTATTGGTATTGGCTGTGCCATTTGGCCCAAATAAATCTACAGCCCTTCCATAGGTATAAGCAACATTAATTATCAGCTTATCGCCAATATTCTTATTGATTGCGAAGGCAGAACTATAGGAAAAGCCTTTCTTCCCTTTATTATTGCTCAGCAGGATAATATTGCCATAGGGGTTGCCTCCATCTATCGGGATATATTCGGGTGTGCTGTTCAATGAAAAAACATTCCTGCTACCGGGTAAAACCGTTTGCCGGGCCGGGGGTAGCAGGTTTACATTGGTGTAAATATGTTCATAAATATTTTTAGCAAAAAGGATTTCCGCAGAGAGCATCCAGCCATGCCTGAATTGTTTATTTATGCCTGTGGATGCTTTGAAAACAACAGGATATTTGAAATTTTTAGTTACAATCGAAATATTTTTCACGCCGGTAACAGAACCGCTGGAAAACGATTGAAGTGCGGGCTGATGATAAGGGTCCGGATTGAACGGGAGATTAAATATCCCCGGAGAGATATTGATCAAGAGCGAGTTTACATTGTAAAATTCCGATGCCCACAGATTAATGATATGCCCGGTAAACAACCCCGCCCCGCCACGAACCGTTAATTGCTTACCCGGTATTTTATAATTAAAACCGATACGCGGTGATAGCTGCAAGTGCGTATGCATAAGCCGGCCTGATTGCGCATCTTCCAGGTCATAATATTTTTCAATTTCAGGACGGACAGTCTTATTAAAAAAGCTATCCGCCTTAAATGATAATGGCAAAACATTTCCATCCAGCCTTACACCCATGGTTAGTTTTAAACGGGTATTTACCTGCACATCATCGTTTATAAACAATCCCAGCCGCCAGCTATTAAATTTGGCGCCACTTTTTGTGTTATCATCCACAGGCTCATCCACAAGAGAAACAGTGCGTGTAAAACGGGCAGGGAAGCTATTATTGAAAAAACTATTGAAGCTACTGAACCGGTAACTGCCAAAGTAAGCAATGAGGGCAATGTCATCCAGGCTTGAAAAATTAAAATCAGAGCCAAAGGAAAGAACCTGTTTCCCGGCAATATACTTAAGTACATTCAATATGCTAAAATCAGTACCCTTAAACAAACTTAGCTGGGCAGATCCATTACTTCCGGCAGTGATCGTACCGGAGCCGTCTGCTACCTGGATTTGGGGAAAAAGCCTGCCGGTAATATCCCGGTCGTCTGTATGATGAGTATAGGTAAGTAATAAGCGGTTATTTATTTTTGGATTAAAGTATGCTTTCCATTCCAGCGATGCGGAGTGTGTTTGGGTAAGCAGCTTATAAAAGCTGTTGGAAAAACGGATAACCGTAGCGCTGTTAGGCGTCTGTACTGTTGTGCGCTCCGATTTATTATAACGATAACTTAAGGATAGCTTATTCTTTGGGGAGGAATTCCAATCCAGCTTTGCATTAATACGCTCAGCGTCAAGATTATTGTTGGATGCTAATAAACTACCCGGCTCATAACCGTAGCGTGTTCTTAGCGTATCAGCAAACGCCTCTACTATCGTTTGGGGGCTGTTTCCCCTGTAGTCGGCAAAATAGTAAGGTTGAGGCAGGTATTCACTTTGTTTTTCTGCAAGCAGGAAATAAAACAGTTTATCTTTTGCAAGAGGACCGCTCGTCCATATTCCGGCTGTTTGGTTAAAAAAAGAAGATAAGCGTTGCCGTTTAACCACTCCCGGTGAGCCGTTTACCGGCAGAGGCCGGGGCGATTTACCTGCCATTTGCTCATTTCTGAAATAATACCAGGCAGAAGATTTGAACTGATTGGATCCCGATTTCGTAACGGCATTAATGCTCCCCCCGGTGAAGTTGCCGTATTGTACATCATAAGGCGATTGCAAAACCTTAATTTCCTCAATGGCTTCTATTGAAATGGGGGGTGAATTGGTTTGCCCGCCATTTATGCCGCTTGAAGCCAGACCAAGCAAATCGTTATTATTAGCCCCATCAATAAAAAAAGCATTGTATTTATTGTTTTGCCCGGCAAGCGAAATGCCGCCATCACTGTTTACAGACGCTTGTGGCGTTAACCGTATATAATCCTGCAGGTTCCGGCTAATAGAAGGCAGGGAAATTATTTGTGTATTGGTAATACTGGTTTCAATGCCGGTTTGGGGTCCTGCATTTTTTTCCCCGCTTACTTCTACCTCAGGTAATAGACCTGTTTTTATTTTCAGGATAAACGTGAAAAATTCATTGTCCTGCACTGCGGAATATAAACCCTGCGGGGAGAAGCTAAAATAAAGATTGGTTTTTTTCAGCGGTTCATAGCCCGTAAAACTAATATGAATAGTATAAGGGCCGCCAGGTTTCAGGTTAAAAAAATAAAAGAAACCTGCGCTGCTGGTTTGAGTAAAATATATGTTCCTGGTTGGCTCATGCACAACAGAAATGGTAGCCCCAGGTAACCCCGTACCATTTTCAGATTTTACAATTCCGGCTACATGGGCATTGGTTTCCTGGGCGTAAAGGGGAGATGAACAGAAAAATAACAGTAAAGGGATGACTGTTGCGACATGGCTGTAATAACCGGGAACTCTCATAAGAATCATCGCTGTGTATGCACGAAGCAGCTATTAAGATACGAAGATATTCGCGATTGTTCTTCATCTAAAAACACAGCCAGACCATTCGGCGGGCGTCATATACGCCCGGTACTATTGAATAAATGTTATGCGGTTTCGCCCTGTCTAAAAAGTAGGAAACAAAAAAGGCAGCACCGATCTGGTACTGCCTTTTACAATATAAAGCGTTGCTGCTATTCAGGCTTTGCTTCTTCAGCAGCCTGTGTTGCTGATTCCTCCGCAGCCTGTGCTGTAGTTTCTTCAGGTTTTACTTCTGTTGTTGGCGCTTCTTCTTTGGCTTCCGCTTTCTTCCTGCTTCCACCTGCCCGGCGTGTTCTTTTGGTTGTTGTTGCCGCTTTTTCGGTGCCTTTGGTATATACATCATTGAAGTCAACCAGCTCAATCAGCGCTGTTTCGGCATTATCGCCCAAACGTCTTCCTAACTTAATAATGCGGGTATAACCACCGGGACGGCCGGCAACCTTAGGTGCAATAGTGGTAAATAATTCTTTTACCGCTTCTTTATTCTGCAGATAGCTGTATACCAAACGATGGTTGTGCATAATCTGCTCTTTGGTTTCGTTCTTCTTGGTTTTGGTAATGAGCGGCTCAATATAGGTTCTGAGGGCTTTTGCCTTTGCCAGCGTTGTTATAATACGTTTGTTTGTAATTAACGCAATGGCTAAATTGCTCAGCAGCGCTTTCCTGTGCGATGCTGTTCTGCTAAGATTGTTGATCTTGTCTCCGTGACGCATGACTATTTAATTTGAAAATTTGAAAATTTGAAAATTTGAAAATGCTGTGGGTTCTGACCACCTGGCACTATCATTTTCTCTTTATTTCAAATTAGTTATGAATACCTGCCTGTACCGTTGTCAGGGAATTACAGGCCGGTGCTGCGCTTACGCGCAGATTTGATTATACTTAAAATTATTCTTTCTCACTTACCACTCTTAAAACTCATCCTTATCCAAACCTAACTTCGCCAGGTCCATTCCAAAGTGAAGGCTTCTTTCGCCTAACACCTGTTCAATTTCTGCCAGTGATTTCTGTCCGAAGTTTCGGAATTTCATCAGGTCTTCCTGCTCATACTGTACCAGCTCGCTTAAGCTGTTGATCTTGGCGGCTTTCAGGCAGTTAAAGGCACGAACGCTCAGGTCAAGATCTTCTAATGGTGTTTTGAGCACTTTACGTAACTGCAGTACCTGCTCGTCTACCACATCTTCCTTCTTATCTTCCTTACTGTCGAACGTTATGTTTTCGTCAGTAATGATCATCAGGTGCTGGATAAGAATACGGGAAGCCTGTTTTACCGCTTCTTCAGGTTGAATAGTACCATCGGTTTGCACATCCATTAACAGCTTTTCATAGTCTGTTCTTTGTTCCACACGGAAGTTTTCAATCCCGTATTTTACATTTTTAATGGGTGTAAAAATAGAATCGGTAGGAATATATCCAAAAGGAGCGTCTTTTACTTTATTATCTTCAGACGGAACATAGCCGCGGCCTTTCCCGATCGTAATTTCAATATTCAATTTGGAAGAAGGATCCAGCGTACAAATCAGCAGCTCAGGGTTCATCACCTGGAAAGATGCCGTAGCTTCTCCTATTGTGGCAGCAGTGAACTCGCTTTTTCCTTTAATGGAAAGGGTAAGCTTTTCCTGGGCGATATCGGTATCCAGAATTTTCTTAAACCGAACCTGTTTCAGGTTAAGGATAATTTCTGTAACGTCTTCAGTTACGCCCTTGAGCGTAGCAAACTCATGTTCCGCACCTTCAATAAAAATACCAATGATGGCATACCCTTCTAAGGAGTTCAGTAAAACCCTGCGAAGGGCGTTACCAATGGTAACACCATAACCCGGCTCTAACGGGCGGAATTCAAAAGATGCTTCAAACTCATTTGCTTTTTGCAGAATGATCTTATCCGGCTTTTGGAAATTTAAAATGGCCATATTTAAATTTCAATTTTAGTTTTTGATACCTTGTTCTTCTAACAGATTTCGGTACCTGTTTAATAATGATGTCTATGCTATGTATACTTCACCGCAATGGCGGTGGGAAATTATTATTTGGAATACAATTCCACGATAAGCTGTTCCTTAATATTTTCAGGAACGCTTTCTCTTTCGGGATAAGCAATAAAAGTACCGGTTAGCTCCGCTTCATTCCAGTCTAACCAGTTGAACTTTGGATTTTTACCCCGCACCTGGCTGGTAACCGAAGTATTAGCCCTGCTTTTATCTTTAAGACTGATTATATCCCCGGCTTTTAACCTGTAGGAAGGAATATTCACCACTTCATCGTTTACGGTTACATGCTTGTGCGCTACTAATTGTCTTGCGGCAGGACGCGATGGGGCAATACCCAGGCGGTATACGGTATTGTCTAAACGGGCTTCCAGTAATTTGATGAGGTTTTCACCGGTAACGCCGCCTAAACGCGAGGCTTCGTCAAAGGTTTTATGGAACTGCCTTTCCAGCAAGCCATAAGTATATTTGGCTTTTTGTTTTTCCTTTAGCTGAAGGGCATATTCTCCCGGAGCTTTACGTTTTTTTGAATTACCATGCTGCCCCGGGGGGAAGCTGTTTTTGGTAAGGTATTTACCATTGCCAAGAATGGGTTCGCCGAAAATACGGGAAATTCTTGTTTTAGGACCTGTGTAACGTGCCATGAATTGTTTTACTTTGATTTTTTAATGATGGTGTGCGATCAGTAAAAATCTAAAATCAATCGAACACC
>CAYVEI010000052.1:11596-25434 GCA_964450515.1 uncultured Terrimonas sp.
TTGATTTTTTAATGATGGTGTGCGATCAGTAAAAATCTAAAATCAATCGAACACCCGTTATTAATTTAAAATTCGAAATTCGAAATTTAATTTTTATACTCTTCTCTTCTTGGGAGGACGGCAGCCATTATGGGGAAGTGGAGTAACATCTTTGATCATGTTTACTTCAATACCGCTGTTAGCTATAGCACGGATAGCGCTTTCGCGTCCGGAACCGGGGCCTTTTACAAATACATCTACCCTTTTCAGTCCGGCTTCAGCAGCCACTCTTGCCGCATCTGAAGCAGCCATCTGGGCTGCGTAAGGAGTGTTCTTTTTAGAACCCCTGAACCCCATTTTACCGGCACTGCTCCAACTGATCACCTGCCCGGTTTTATTGGTTAAGCTAACGATAAGATTGTTGAAACTTGCAGTTACATGCGCATCGCCGTATGCATCTACTTTTACCACTCTTTTTTTTGCAGCGGCTTTTGCGCTGCCTGCCTGTGCTTTAGCCATAATACGAGGTAGTCCTTTAAATAGTTAAAATAATTGCGTTGAATCATCCCTCCCCGCGAAGCATACGGATCCGGCGATCATTCTATAATATATTACTTCTTGGTTGCTTTCTTTTTACCGGCAACAGTTTTACGCTTGCCTTTACGGGTACGCGAGTTAGTACGGGTGCGCTGTCCGCGAAGCGGTAATCCCTTGCGGTGACGCAGCCCGCGGTAACAGGCAATATCCAGTAAACGCTTAATGCTCATTTGTACTTCAGAACGCAACTGTCCTTCTACCTTAAATTCATTGGTAATAATATTACGAATGGCATTCAGGTCGTCATCATTCCACTCATGTACCTTTTTATCGTAGCTTATTCCAGCTTTTTCTAAAATGTATCTTGCGGTAGAGTTGCCAATACCAAAAATATAGGTTAACCCTATTTCTCCTCTTTTGTTCTTAGGTAAATCAACGCCGGCAATACGAGCCATATTTTTAATTTATAGTTTGTTGTTTGTTGTTTATCGTTTGATGTTATATAGCTTATCGTTTTGTAAAACCATAAGCTATAAACATTGCTTACCCCTGTCTTTGCTTGAAGCGAGGGTTCTTTTTGTTGATTACATACAATACCCCTTTCCTCCTCACGATCTTGCAATCAACGCTGCGCTTTTTTATAGATGCTCTTACTCTCATTATGTTGCGTTTTTTATATTATAAATATTATTTATATCTAAAAATGATCCTGCCCCTGCTCAAATCGTACGGACTCATCTCCACCCCCACCTTATCTCCGGGTAAAATCCGGATATAATGCATACGCATTTTACCCGAAATGGTTGCCAGGATCTCGTGACCATTTTCTAATTTTACCTTGAACATTGCGTTGGACAAGGCTTCTAAAATGATTCCATCCTGCTTTATAAGTGTTTGTTTTGCCATACCGTTTTTGGGTGCGCAAAGATACGATTATAATGTTGATTATAACAAAAAAAGAGAAATTTTCCCGGATAGGCGCCGTTTATGCAGGTAATTTTTGCGGAAAAATGAGGATTTATGACAGTCCAAGGTGCATATTTGTCATAACCTGGTAGTGGTTCTGGAACTGATGCACCGATAAATTGTTATCAATTTCCCGGTGCTCATCACGATAAGTGAGCAATAGCCTGTTACTATCCGATTTAAGGTAACGCACAATAAAAGGCCCCTTTATATAAGCCGTTCCCGCCTCATTGAATGCGGGATCAGATGAAAGGGTAAAGCCAAGTGCTTCCAGCATACTGGTAGTAAGGGGTATCGCGCTGAGGTCATCATTGCTGTACCAAAACTCCTGGTCGCCATGAGCCACCAGTACTTTTCTTTCTTCCCTGTCTACATTTAATACTTCGCCTGTATTTACAACATCCTCAAAACGGGCATTAACAATATCCCCGGTTTTAATTTCAGAAAGCTTGATCATGGCAGGCATTTTAATACACCTTAAATTTAAAGAAAATTATTGTATAGGATAAAATTAAATCCGAAGCCGGAAAGCGAAATCCGGAAAGAAGAAGCAAATAACAAATTACAAGAACCCAAGAAATTACAAATCCGAAGATTTATCCCGCACTTGCGGGACGAAATCCGAAGCGAGATGCCATCTCAAACCCGCCTGCCGTACGGGCAGGTTTTAAATCTCAAATTTCAAATCATACCCTGAAACCTGCCCCCGCTATAGCGCCTCAACCGTTTTGCTTTGCACCGTGTGAACGCTGAAGTATCCCAGCGCTCCGCCTTCTATATTGGTTACCGGGTTTGCAGGAGATGCCGAATTGCTGCCTCCCGAAGCACCCTGGTCCAGACTAAACCAATATTTGTATAACGCGGGTGCTATGCATTGCATTTCAACCATAACCGTATCGCCGCTTTTAATGTCTTTTTCGTCATCGGGAGGTATAAATAATGTGATGCCGGAGATGTTCCCGTCGGAATAATCATCATCGCGGATAAATATACTTTTTTCCTTTACGCCGTTTACATACTGGATAAAGCGGTAATGGTTGCCTTTACCCGCAGGGTCTGTATATTGCACATTGGCCAGTTTTAACCTTTCTCCAAAAAGGCTTTCTTCCTGTATATAAAGCGAATCCATGTTAACCATAACCGGCATCGTGCATGAGGCTGTAAATGTTTCCCCGTTAATATGTACCTCCAGCGTATAGGTTTTACCGGTAGTGGCAGTAAGCACTGCCGACTGGTAAACGCCGGTTGTTGACTCAGCCAGCGTGGTGGTATGGCCGTCATTATCTGTAACCGATACCGATGCATTGGCTATCCCTTCAAAATCATTACTATCACTGAAGTTCTTCGTTTTCGATACCCGCACCGTGCAATCGCCCGGCCTGTTGGTAACCGTTCCTTCAATTACATATTGTTTTTCCGAATCTTTTAACGCAACATCTATCACCTTTTCGCAGGAGGTAAAAGCGAAGGCTATCATAAGACCGGATACGATAAGAATACGCATGCTCATCAGAATTTAAAATTATAGGATACGGAAGGTATATACTTGAACAATGCCAGTTGCACGGCTTCTGTTTTAGCCGGATCATCTTCGCTTTCCCGAAAGGATATGCTGTAGGCGTTTTCCCTGCCATAAGCGTTGTACAGGCTAAAGCTCAGTTCGGACGAAAACCTCTTCCGCTGCTTTAGCAGCCAGGTGGCGCCCAGGTCTAACCGGTGATAAGCCGGCATCCGGTAAGCATTGCGCTCGGTATAATAAAAATAGGTTTGATCGTTTACATTGTATTTCCCTGCGGGAAAGGTTACGGCATTGCCCGTATAGTAGATCCAGTTGGCCGATAGTGTCCACTTTTTGCTGAGCTGGTACGATACCACCAATGCCAGGTCATGCGTTCTGTCCTGCCGGGCATTGTACCATTGATTGCTATTGATACCGTCAATCTTTCTTTCTGTTTTAGATAAGGTATAGCTTAGCCAGCCGGTAAACATTCCCGCCTTCTTTTTAAATTGCAGCTCCAGCCCGTAGGCCCTTCCTTTTCCAAACAGCAATTGTGTTTCAATGGCATCGGAGTTAATGAACACATTAGCGCCATCCCTGTAATCTATCTGGTTTTGCATGGTTTTATAATAGGTTTCGGCCGTAAGCTCATAGTTATTATTCCAAAGGTTTTTATAATAGCCTATGGCAAACAGGTCAGACACTTCCGGGCTGATGATATTGGTGCTGGCCACCCATTTATCTGTAGGGCTTGAAGTAGTGGAGTTGCTGATCAGGTGAAGATTCTGAACATTGCGCACATAAGACGCTTTTACCGAGCTGCTGCCGTTTAGCTGGTAGCTTGCCGCAACGCGCGGCTCAGGATTAATATAGGTTTTAACAAACGCACCTTTCGCATAGCTCAGTGTATCGGTAATTTCTCCTTCAGGGTTAACATTATAAAAGTCGCCCTCACCCAGTATGCTAAATGAAGTAAGTCGCAATCCATATGTCAGATTGAGCTTGTCTGCGGCCTTCCAGGTATTGGTAAAGTACAGGGCATTCTCCCATGAATATCTTTTTTGCAATAAAGCCAGGTTAATGCTCGACTGGTCGGAGGCGGGCCGTACTTCACCAGGGCGTATGGTATGATGAATAGTATTGAACCCAAAGCGGATATTATTTTTATTATTGAGGTACCACTGAAACTCCTGCTTAAGGTTCAGGTCGCGGATCTGCGAGAAGATATCGAACTCATTGGCTCCGCTGCGGATAGAAATATTATAGTTGTAATTGCTGAAAATAAAAGAAGTGTTGGAAAATAGTTTATTGCTGAAAATATGGTTCCAGCGCAGGGTACCCGTTGCATTACCCCAATCGAGCCCAAAAGTTTGCCCGGCAGCCAGCACGTCTTTTCCAAAATACCCCGAAAGGTAGAGCCTGTCTTTATTGCCAATATTGTAGTTCAGCTTGGCATTCAGGTCATAAAAATACAGGGTGTTATTCTTTAAAGAAGAATCATCAGACAGCTTTAAAAACATATCCGCGTATGTTCTTCTCCCGGTAATTAAAAAAGAGGACCTGTCTTTTTGAACGGGACCTTCCACGTTCAGCTTTGCAGATATGAGGCCTATTCCACCGCTTACGTTATAATCCTGGTTGTTACCGTCGTTCATTTTAATATCCAGCACCGACGACAACCTCCCTCCGTATTGCGCAGGCATCCCCCCTTTGTAAACAGTAACATCCTTAATGGCATCAGAATTAAAAGTAGAAAAAAATCCCAGCAGGTGCGACGCATTGTATACGGTGGCTTCGTCTAAAAGGATCAGGTTCTGATCTGCCGCGCCGCCTCTTACAAAAAAACCACTGTTGCCCTCACCAGCCGCTTTAATGCCGGGCAACAACTGCACGGTTTTCAGCACATCCCGCTCGCCAAGTAAAACCGGTATGTTCTTTATTTCTTTGGTGCTCAGTCTTTCAATACCCATTTGCGGACTGCTGAGGCTCCGCGTTTTAGCGGTAGCCGTAATAGTTATATTGTCCAGCGTTTGGGATTCCTCCTCCAGCGCTACATTAAGGGTAATATGCTTATCTAATGTAATATCCCTCGAATAAGCAAGCATACCTACCGTTGATATCACTATGGTATATTTTCCTGCAGGCAGCGATATGGAATAGAACCCGTAATCGTTACTAAAGGTTCCGGCATCGCCCGCCCTGATGCTGGCGCCAATAACTGTTTCCCCCGTTTTTTTCACCCTTACCGTTCCGCTAACGGTAAATTTCTCCTGGCTATAGGCCTGTATACCCGTAAGCACTGCTATTATCAACAATAATAATTTGTTCATTCCCTTTCAGTTTGGATGCTGTGTTTGGCATAGCCCGCAAACAACCTTAGTGTTGCGGGGCAGACAACCGGTTTAAAAATGATAACCAGCAAATTGTTATATACGCTTTCCAATATTTGACTAATCATTTCTCGCAGCGTACACAGCGAAGCAGCGTGCGCAACGTATGCTTCTTTGCAGCCGTCGCATCTTTGCGTGCATTGCCTGCCCGCCCACGCAGGCGTGAAATAATGCTTTTCTACTCAGCCCAATAACATCCAAAACTCACGTTAGCTACTTTACCGGATAAGCGCAGCGAAGATACAGGTGAAATAAACAGCACCCGCAGGGAACGCTGCGCCACCCGCCATAATTAAAAAAAGTATAACAAAAAGCAGCCCGGCGATGAATGCCGGATGGCAGGAGATATCCGTGCTGTAATTCCATTCTGTGTTCATCATTGATCAGACCCTTCCCCGCCGGCAGGCAAGCTTCGTTAGGGTGACAGGCAGGGGTTTGTTTGTTTGGCTTTATTACAAATGCCCAACAGGGTTACCGCTGTTTGTCATTGGCAGGCAAAACGATATGGAATCATCAATCATCAGTTCTCACACCCTCATCACCTTATCACCCACTATAGCAAAAACCTTATCCTGCCTCTCGGGTGCTACCGTTGCCAGCCCGGTAAACCGGCTGAAAGCAGGAAGCGTACAACAATGGGTAGTAAAATGGAAACAGGGTAATTTTAAAGACTGCCGGGCCGTTCCTTTAATATAAACGCCGGGGTGAATGTGGCCGGAGAAAAAGTATTTATCCCTGTTTTCCCCTGGAGGGATGCTATAATCGTGACGAAAAACGAAATGCTCCGTGGCAAGCTCATCTGTGTGTAAATCAATAGCCGTGGCATTGTACCACTGATCCTGCAAAATATCGTGGTTGCCTTTAATAAGCCGAACGGTAAGCGCAGAGAAATCCTTCCGCCACCTGCTGAACAATTCCAGTTCCTTATTGCTTTCGCTGTGAAACATATCGCCAACAATGATCAGTTGTTCCGGCTTAAAAAACTGAATCGCACTAACTAAGCGCTGCATATCTTCCTTAAAAACTGTTTGGGGCACGCCAATGCCCGCCTTGCGGAAATGCCCTGTTTTACCCAGGTGCAGATCGGCCAATATCAGCGTGCACTGCTCTTCCCAGTAAATGCAACGCTCCGTGCTTAACCACAAAGTTTGTCCGGATACGATATGTTTTAAAGGTGGATGCATGGGGAGACAGGTTGCAGGTTTCAGGGTACAGGTTGCAGGGTATGTTTTAATATGTGTTTATCGTTTATTATTTGTGGTTTATGGTTTGTAGTTTATGGTTGCATCCCGCTCCGGATTTTGAACGTCATTGCGAGACCCTGAACTGATCTGAATGATATGTACTACTTTTTAAGGGTCGAAGCAATCCCCCTATTGGGATACGGATTATATTCTAAAATGTGATTGCCCCGGCGTGTATAGTTGCTCTAACTTCCAGCATCCGTTTACGCTTCGCAAAGACCTTTTATGACTTCGGGTTTTTTAATTTACAGTTTATGGTTTGTGGTTTACCGTTGATTTCGCTTCGAATTTCGTCCCGCACGTGCGGGATCCGGCTTCGTATTTTTAAATTTGTGGTTATAGTGTACAGGTGCTTTCGCTGTGCCTCATACCTCATGCCCTATACCCTATACCCTATACCTCACACCTCACACCTAAAATTAATGAAAATACTTCCCGGCCTGTTCAATGGCTTCCGGCTTGCCCACATCAATCAATATATCGCCGGAATGATCATAGCCTATGATGGCATGGCGGGCAGATAACCGGAGATAAAGGTCTACCAAAGAAAACTTCCCTTCTTCTGTGATCAAAGCAAAAATAGCCGGATCAATAATATGTATACCGCTGAACGCTTTGGGTGTGTTTTCTGCATCCGCGATGGAAATTTTTTTCTCTCCTGATGCATTATTGCGCCAGCCGCACAACTGGTTTTGCTCAGTAAACAAAAATGCACGGGAAGCGCTGCGGGCAGTTACCGCCAAAGTAACCAATGGCCGGCGCTGCTGGTGGAATGCCAGCATAGCTTTTATATTCAGGTTAGTTAAAATATCGGCGTTGATCACAAAAAATGGATCATGCGGCTGTAAAAACCATGCAGCTTTTTTTAATCCGCCACCCGTTTCCAGGGGTTCTTCCTTTTCATGTGAAATAATGATATTACAATTGAAATGATCATGCGCTTTTAAAAAATCAATGACCTGCCCGGCAAAATGATGCACATTGATAATGATATGGGCTATACCAAATGTTTTCAGGTACTCAATATTGCGCTGCAGCAAAGGTTTTCCATTTACCGGCGCCAGCGCTTTAGGATGATGATCTGTCCAGGGTTTCAGCCGCGTGCCCAAACCCGCGGCAAAGATCATAGCCGTAGTTAAACCGTTGTTTGACCGTAGAGAATTTTCACTGGCATTTTGCATCATATTAATCAAAATCATTGCTTTAAAAACACTTTCCCCTCCCACCACTTACCACTTACTACTTACCACTGACTACTTTATCCATTCACCCAGTTCTTCTCTTCCTGCACCAGGTGATGCAAGGCTACTTTAACGCCAAATTTTTCCTGCAGGTGTTTGGCCAGGCTGTCGGCAGCAAATACGCTGCGGTGTTGTCCGCCCGTGCAGCCAAAGCTCACCGCGAGGCTTTCAAAATTGCGTTTTATATAATCGCCTACAGAAATATCCACTATGCCATACACATACTGTAAAAAAGCGGGCATCTCACTTTTATGAAGTAAAAACTCCTGTACTTCCTTATCTCTTCCCGTAAGTTTTTTGTATGCTTCAAAACGGCCCGGGTTAAAAATGCCCCGGCAATCAAATACAAAGCCGCCACCATTACTATCATTGCTTTCGGGTATACCATTACGATAGGAAAAGCTGTTGATATGCACAACCAGGGAAGTATCGGGAGCGGCCTTTACCGTTTCATACCGTTCAATGATCCTGTCGTCTACAATATGCCATAATACTTTTTGCAGTTCGGGCAGGCGGATAGGTATTTTTTTATTTTCCAAAAACCAGCGCAACTGCTTTAAAGCAAAAGGAATGCTGGTAATAAAATGCTGCTTCCTTTCAAACAATCCCCTGAAGCCATAAGCCCCCAGTGTTTGCAGCATCCGGATCAGCACAAACCCGTCGTAGCTGTCTAAAAAATCTTTTTCATCAAGCCGGTTGCCCAGCAGCTCATTTACTTTTTCAAAGTAGTACGATACCAGCTCAGCTTTCCACTCATGCGGTAATGCAGCCCTGGCCTGCCACAGCATAGAGGCGGCATCGTATTGTAATGCCCCCTGCATGCCACCCTGGAAATCTATAAAATACACCCGTTCATCTTTGATCATTACATTGCGGCTCTGGCAGTCGCGGTGCATGAAGTATTTCGCTTCTTCCTGCATGAGATAGCTGCTCAGCAATTCAAAATCGTTCAGCAATAAATTCTTGTCGTAAGGCAGGTCAAGCGCCCGCACAAAATAATACAAAAAGTACAGCAGGTCGGAGTAGATGGCCTGCTTATCGAAAGATTTTGTGGCGATACAGTTGTTATAGTCGAGCCCTTCCCCACCCTTCACCTGCAATCGTGCCAGTTGGGCAAAGGATTTACGGTATAATTCCTTTGCTCTTGCACTGTACCCTTCTTCCTTTATAATATCAAACAAAGAAACATCCCCAAAATCTGTTTGCACATACATCGTTTTCTTTTCATCGGTATGCAGAATTTCAGGCACAGCCAGTTGTTTACTGTAAAAGTGCCTGGCAAAGGCAATGAAGGCATTGTTTTCAGGAATATTATTGGGGTTGCTGGTAATAATATAGGAATGCTCGCCGGCAAGTCCGCGAAAATACTGGCGGTTGCTGCCCGCCTGCTTCAGGGTATAGAGTTCACCTGCGGGCTGTTTCGTCCACTGTTCAAAAAAAAATTTCACTTCATTTATAACATCTTCCATATTGGGCATTTAGCAGGTAAAGATAATTAACAGACGGGGATATGCGGCTGCAGCATTCCCCTGGGTGCAATTCAAAACGCATTTTGCTGTTTTGTATTGGTTTGCTCCTCAATAAAATTAATTATACTTTTTACATCGTGAGGAGAAAACCAATGGATGCTTTCGTCTTTTTTAAACCAGGTAAGCTGCCTTTTGGCATAATGCCGGGTGTTTTTCTTTATGGCATCTACCGCTTTCTGCAGTGTGCATTTAGCGTCTATATAATCAAAAAGTTCCGTATAGCCTACGGTTTGAAGCGCATTGAGGTGGCGATAAGGATACAGCGCAGTAGCTTCTTCCAACAGCCCCTCCTCCATCATATCATCTACTCTTTTATTGATGTTATGATAGATGCTCTTACGTGGCAGCTCAATGCCAATGCTTATAATAGCAAATCTTCTTGGCTTTTGTGGCAGGGAATGTAACTCCAAAACCGATTTTCCCGACGACAGTTTTACTTCCAGCGCCCGCATCATCCTTTGCGGGTTGCGCATTTCTCCTTTACTGTAAAATACGGGATCGTGCTGCCGCAGCATCTCCTGTAACCAGCTAATGCCAAGTATCCCGTACTGCTGCCGTATCCATTGCCTTACTTCTTCCTTCACTTCAGGCATATCATCCATTCCTTTACAAAATGCTTTTATATACAGGCCGGTGCCGCCTACCATTATAGCTGTATCATGCTGTTCAAAAATTTCAGCTACGGATTGAAGCGCATAGGCTTCAAACCTGCCCGCGTTCATTTCTTCCTGTATGCTGTGGGTATTAATGAAATAGTGTTTGATTTTCTTTAAATCTGAAGCAGCAGGTTTAGCCACGCCAATATGCAGCTCCCGGTAGCATTGCCGCGAATCGGCAGAAATAATATCCGTTTTAAAATGTTCGGCTAATTGCAAAGACAATTTTGTTTTACCTGCTGCAGTAGGGCCCAGGATCACTATACAGGTTTTATTGAGCATCAAAAAGAGAGATGAGTGGTAAGTGGTAAGGTTATACCTCTTCCTTATCGTCTGCTCCGCTTTCTTCCTCCGGTTCGGTATCGGTATCCCCGGCTTCTCCTTCTTCACTAAACCCTTCTACACCCTTAGTGAGGTCGTACTTCTCTTCTATATCTACAAACCGGTCGCCGAGTATACTTTTTGTTCCGTACTGACTGGGGGCTATGCCTTCGCTGCGGATGATGACAGGATAAGATAATTTTGGGTTTTCATCTTTAGATACGCTGATCAGTTCTACCAGGAAAGTCCAGTTCCGGGCAAAATCATATACATAAATGAATTTTTCATTAGGGTTGCGTATTTCGGAACCAATAGAGGTTGCCGACATAATAAGGGGCTCTGCCTTATAGGGCTTATCGTATTTTTCGATACTTATTTCACGCCCCCGCTGCCAGTTATCATTGCTGCGGTAAAAAGTAGCCTGGTGCTTCGAATCGAACTCAAAGCTTTTTAAAATAATATAGTGCAGATCCAAAAAAGATTGTGTGTGCTTTACGGCAACATCGCGGTAAATGCTGTCGTCTTCTTCAAAATAAGCCCTGAATTTTAAAATAGCCATGTGTATCGTTTAGATGTTGAATATCGTATTAAATTTGTCAAAAGTAATATAATAATTCCACCAGTTGGGCAGGCTTTGTGTTCTTTGTATATTTTTTTCTCAGTGCTATATTAATCGTCAAAATTAAAATAAGCCATTTTCATGTATTTACTTCACAGGCGCCAGTTGTAACTCCTTCGCTTTTATAAGCATATAATCGTAGGCCGCATCATAATTGTTTTCAATTTCGCCGTCTAATATTGCATCTTTAATGGCATTTTTAATATCGCCTACTTTTTTGCAGGGTGCAATACCAAATATGTCCATGATCATTTCGCCGGTAATGGGTGGTTGCCAGTTGCGGATCCTGTCTTTCTCTTCCACTTCATGCAATCGCTGCTGCACCATTTCAAAATTATCGAGATAGCGCTTTACCTTTTGCCTGTTCTTTGAAGTGATATCGGCTTTGCATAAAGTCATTAATGCTTCAATGTCATCACCTGCATCAAATAAAAGGCGGCGTATGGCGGAATCGGTTATATTTTCTTTTGTAAGACTGATCGGCCGCAAATGCAGCTCCACCATTTTTTTTACGAAACGCATTTTATTATCCTGCGGAAGCCGCAATCTGGTAAATATTTTGGGAACCATTCTTCCTCCTACCACTTCGTGGCCATGAAAGGTCCATCCATGCCCTTCTTCAAATTTTTTGGTTGCCGGTTTGCCAATGTCATGCAAAACAGCCGCCCATCTCAGCCAAAGATCATCCGTATGTGCGGATATATTGTCTACCACCTGCAGGGTGTGATAAAAATTATCCTTATGTCCCAATCCGTCTTTATATTCCGCGCCTGCCAGGTCAACCATTTGAGGAAAAACCCGGTGTATCAGCCCGCTCTTATACAGCAGATCCAACCCAACGGAGGGCTTTTCACTCATCAGTATTTTATTCAGTTCATCGGTTATGCGCTCCTGTGAGATAATCTGTATGCGTTCTACATTCTCCCTGATCCCCTGCCAGGTATTACCGTCTATAATAAATTGCAACTGGGCAGCAAAACGGATGGCCCGCATCATCCGCAAAGGATCGTCGCTAAAGGTTTGAGTGGGATCCAACGGTGTTTTGATTACCTTGTTTTTTATGTCTGCTATTCCTCCAAAAGGATCAATAAGCCGGCCATAATCATCTTTATTTAAGCTTACAGCCAGTGCGTTAATGGTAAAATCCCTCCTGTTCTGGTCATCGGCGAGGGTACCCGGCACTACTTCGGGGTTCCTGGAATGGTAGCGGTAGCTTTCCTTCCGGGCGCCCACAAACTCAATATCAATCCCGTCTATACGAATATGCGCCGTTCCGTAATTTTTAAAAAAAGCTACTTTGGGTGATGGGGCAAATTGCTTTGCAACTTCATACGCAAGCGTTATGCCATCGCCTACGCAAACAATATCGGCATCGCCTGTTTTACGGCCGATAAGCTTATCGCGTACAAACCCGCCTATAACGTAGCAGTCTGTATGCAGCATACCGGCCGCATGTGCTATCTTCCTGAAAATAAACCTTTCCTTTTCTGTGCAATTCGTAAACATACGGGCACAAAAATAAGAAAGGTTTAAGCTGATGTGTTTATATTTTTACCGCAGATCTGCAGGGTTCATTGCGGTATTTGAAACAATTTTTTAATTCGCGGCCCCGTATTGCAGGAAAAGCTAAGCCTAAAGCTGCCCCTTCTTCTGAAGAAAAGCATCAATAACGGCTTTTACATTAACCAGTTGTCTTTTATGATCAATACGGTTGGCCATTACGGGGTTTACCGTATTCATTACGTGGTAGCTATGGTGAATGAGCGCTTCAATGGCCCTGGCGCCCTGATCAGACAAGCCGGCTTCTAATACCGCGTTTTCTTCCTGCTGCTCAAAGTCTGCTTCAATATCTTCAAGATCGTCTATAATAAGATAATAGCTGATTAAAGCATACCATGCCGCTACAAGCCGCATTTTAAAAGCAGGGTCAAAATCAAAATAGCACAGGCTGAACAGGTAAGCATCTGCACGGTTGAGCGATGGATAAGGCATTCCCAATGCTACAGTACCTTTTTCTTTCCGGCCCGAAAAATAACAGATCAGATCCTCCAGGAAAGATGGGTTTTTACATTGCGGGCGGGTTAAAGCAATACATTCGGCAATATGTTCTTCAAAGTTAATCGCATTGCTTTCGAGCTTCGCCGCACTGTGCAATATGGCTTCCAGCAATTGCAGGTGCTGTTCAGAGAGCAGCTCCGCTTTGGGAAGTCCCAGCCGGAATTGCATATCTATATATAAAGGGATAAACAAATAGCCGGGCATAGGTACTATATACAACAGCCTGTTTTTCCAGTACAAATTACCTTCAGGAACTTTCCGGTCGGTTAAAAACTTCCCTATTTCCATATCAACACCATACCCTAACTTAAGATCATCCTTACTTGTAAACATGCATAAAGCTTTTTTGGCTAAGTTAATTGGGCATCCGGTACAATTCATTTCTCGCCCGTTGCGACCTTGCATTCAGAGAATCCATCATTGTTTTAAAAATAGCGGTATGCGATCTGTAAAAGGCATAGCTCTTTTTAAATTCCGCTTCCGTTACTTTATGCAGTAAAAATATTTTCTGGTATTCTTTCTGAATTTCCACTTCTTTATTTTTTGATGAATCTTTGGCTACAAAAGCATTCACGAACTCTTCGGCCATTGTTATTTCAAAAAGCATATTCCCCATTTCATGCGGCTCAATAACAGCGGAAGGCACTTTACGCCCCGAACAGCCCGTTAACAGCCATGCGGCTATCAGCACTATATACCAGCCTCTGTTCATTTCAATTCCTGTTTATAAGTACCTGCATTTGCAATGTCTAATCTTTGCAGCAATTCGGATGCCCGCACTCTTTCCTGCGGCGGCGATT
>CAYVEI010000053.1:0-25394 GCA_964450515.1 uncultured Terrimonas sp.
GGAAGTGATACAAGAAAAGCGCTTAGCGGGTTTGTGGATGATGTGAGAATTTACACCAAAGCATTGAGTGCTGAAGAAGTAAACGGTATTTATATAGCCGATCAAAAATGATATGAGGGGGTAGCTGTTGCCGGCTGGATATATTGAATATAGTAAAACGGAAGGTTATCGAAATGGTTTCGGTAACCTTTTGTCGTGCCGGAGTCTGCCCGCCGATAAGAAACGCTGAGTAATATCCGGCGAAATTGGGAAAAGGGAACGTATTGATTTTTAAATCCAATTCTTTCCCTGTCTTCCCACAGAGACAGAAACACTCCCAGGGAGGAAAATTATGAGTATTTTTATAATATGGAATTAAGAGAGCCTGCAGTAGCTTACGGTAAGCAAAAGTTTACTATCGAAGAATACCTGGCGAGGGAAGGGGCTGCTGTTGAAAAGCATGAATATTACAGGGGAGAGATATTTGCTATGTCGGGAGCCAAACTGCCTCACAATACCATTTCCGGTAACCTGTTCGCCGAACTGGCTGTTAAACTGAAAGGGAAAAAGTGCAGGCCTTATGGTAGCGATCAACGCATACATATTGAATCCAACACACTTTTAACTTACCCGGATATTTCGATTATTTGTGGCGAACCAATAACGCTTAACAATGATGAATGGAATGTTTTAAATCCTGCTGTAATAATAGAAATCCTTTCACCCTTTACTAAAAACTATGACCGTGGCGAAAAATTCATGCTTTACCGTCATATACCCACTTTGCAGGAATATATACTGGTTGATTCGGAAAGTATTCATATTGAGATATTCCGTCTGAACGCAGCTTATCGCTGGGAACTGGAAGAGCATAATTCAATAGAAGACCAGCTTCGTATAAAAGCAATTAATGAAACAATAGCTGTTGCAGATATATATGCCGGCGTGAGGATGGAGGAGTAGTGGATTGTTCCCGCTAACAATGCATGCATGCTGATTTTGCATACTTTATTTCAGTATACAATTTTTTCCCTAATTTACCTCCATGAATAACAACCCTTACACCGCTGTATGTTTTGGAGAAATTTTATGGGATATTCTTCCGGATGCCAGGCTGCCGGGCGGTGCGCCAATGAATGTGGCGTATCATCTTAACCAGTTGCAGGTGCCAACGGCAATGGTCAGCAGAATTGGAAATGATCCCCTGGGGGAAGAGCTCCTGCAATTTATTTCGTCAAAAGGGGTGGATACATCCTTTATACAAAAAGATGAAATATACGATACGGGAACGGTGCTCGCTACCCTGAGCGGTAATAATGCGAGCTATGAGATCATTCAGCCGGTGGCCTGGGATTTCATCCAGTACAGCATGCAGGTGCAAAAGCTGGTGTCGTCTGCGCAATATTTTATTTTTGGCAGCCTCGTGGCCAGAAATGAAAAATCGGCACAAACCCTTTTTGAACTATTGGAAACCGCTCCATATAAAATTTTAGATATCAACCTCCGCAAGCCGCATTACGAAAAAAAAGTGCTGGAATACCTCATGCAGCATGCCGACATGCTGAAGTTAAATACAGATGAGTTACAATTGCTGGGCGCCTGGTACGCGCTTTCCGGTAGTGAAAATGAGCAGATGCAGGCTTTGCAGCAAAAGTTTCATTTAAATACGATCATTACTACCCGGGGCGACAAGGGAGCATCCATTTTACATGACGGAACCTATTTTGAGCATCCCGGTTTTAAAGTGCAGGTAGCCGATACCATTGGAAGCGGCGATGCTTTTTTAGCGGGATTCCTTTCCCGTTTCATTCTCCGGGCTGGTATACCGGAGGCGCTGGAATTTGCCTGCAAAATGGGCGCATTTGTGGCCGGCCGGCATGGAGCCTGTCCGCATTATAACGCTGCGGATGTGGGATTGTTAGCATAATTCTTATGGTATTATGTTCCTGTTCCAAAATCCCGTATCAATTTATTTTTGTATTTATAGCACAGAATACTTGTTTACCTGTTACAGTTTTATTATTTTAGTATTTATAAACAAAGGATACATTAGATAAACATGTATTGCTTTTCATGTCCGCAATTACATAATGTGGCTCATACAATAAAAAAATATACGTGCCGGCAATATTAAAAAAAGCAAATGTGGTGGTAATAGGAGGCGGCATATTTGGATGCGCCATTGCCTATTACTATACACGTAATCATCCCGGGAAAAAGATTATTGTACTTGAGCGTAACGAGATATGTAACGCGGCTACCAGCAGGGCTGCCGCACTAATGACAATTGTAAGGCCAAAACAGGCTTATATACCGCTTACCCTCGAAACATACCAGGCGGTAGTGCAGATGGAGAAGCAACTGGGAGAATCCCTTGGCATGAGGAAGGCAGGAATGATGCATGTTGCAGCAAGCGATGCCACGGTGAAGGATCTGGAGCAGCTAATGGATATTGCGCAAAAGTTCAATCAACCATACAGCTACCTCAGTAATAATGAGGCGCAACGCATGTGTCCCTGGCTCAACACAAACGAAGCCCTGCGCATCGGTTTCGTACCCGGCGAAGCTTACTGTGATCCCTACCTGCTGGGAACTTTTTTTGCACGGTGCGCAAAACAACAGGGAGCTGAAATTCTGCAGGGTTGTGGGGTTACCGGGGTAATATTTAAAGAAGGTTCCGTAACGGGAGTAAACACCTCCCTCGGAATAATTGAGGCAGATGTGGTAATAGATGCCGCAGGAGCATGGGCGCCTGTATGGGCCATGCACACCGGAACAGGAATTCCCATGGCTCCCGTAAGAAGCCAGTACTGGATTACAGATAAGGCTGCTATTTTTCCTGAACATGCACCTATGGTATTGTTGCCCGATGCACAGGCCTACGCGCGGCCGGAAGGAGGTGCGCTATTGTTTGGGGTACGTGAGCAAAAATCATTATACGCTTCACCAGACAAAATACCCAACGATATCAGTCAATTTGTTTTCAGTGAAGACAAGGGGATGAATGACCTTGCAGAAAATGGCGGGAGGCTCGCAAGATTTTTTCCTGCTTTTTACGAAACCGGTATTAAGTATTATGTAGCCGGGTTTTCGGGTTATACGCCGGATGGTCAATTAGTAATGGGTAAAGTGCCGGGTGTTGATAATTTTTTGCTGGCATCTGGTTGCTGTGGAGCAGGTATTGCCGTAAGCGGTGGCGTTGGACTGGCGCTTGCAGAATTGGCTGCAGGAAACAATTCACCCTTTGATCTTTCCGAATTTAGCGCGGTGAGGTTCGGCAATATTGACCCATTCAGTACAGCATGGCTGGAGAAATGTGCCATGGCCCGATCCCTGAAACGCAGCGGATAAAAAATAATACAGCAATATAATGTAAGCAGTATGTGGCAACGTCGCAATTTCATAAAAACACTGGCAGCAGCCGGCACGGGTAACCTGTTGCATTCGCGTGTATTTGCGCTTCCCGCAAACAGCAGTAACAATAGAAAGGCAGTGAGCTTTGGTATTATATCGGATCTGCACCACCTGCAATTTAAGAATAAGGAAGAGCCAAGGATGAAAGCATTTATGGATGAGGTACTGAAAGTATCGCCGGATTTTATAGTGCAATGCGGTGACTTTTGCAGGCCGCAGCAGTCCGAAGGTATTATGGCAGAATGGAACAGGTTCAAAGGTCCAAAATACCATGTGCTGGGCAACCATGATATGGATGTATGTAATAAGGAAACCATTATGGAACTATGGGGCATGACTCAACCCTATTATTCCTATGATTTTGGCGGCTATCATTTTGTAGTAATGGACAGGAATTTTTTAAAGAAAGAAGATAATTCCCTGGTACATTATGATAACTCCAACTGGGGCCCTTTTTCATCGCCCTTCCGGAGCTTTACCGATCATCTGCAATTGGAGTGGTTAAAAAAGGATCTGTTTGCCAACGATAAACCCGTGATCGTTTTTATGCACCAGCCGGTTTTTCTTAGTGATTATGCTGATGAACTGGGAAACGCGGATGAGATACTGGATATTTTCGACAATGTAAACTTTGCTGCGCAAACCAGTCAGCACAATGGAAAGGTGGTTGCCGTATTTATGGGGCATGATCACGACGACCGGTACGGCATTCGTAATAATGTTCACTATTTTATGATCAACAGCGCCACCTATGTATATTATGAGGGTCCTCATTATTTCAAAGATTCTATTTTTGCGTTTGTAACACTAAGCAGTGGAAAACTCACTATACAGGGCCGCAGAACCATTTACAGAGACCCTGTTCCGGAGCAGATAAGAAAACGATTTCCCACCACCGTCAGCGATAGAAAACTATGGCTGTAACTTTTTACATAAAAATGAGCTCATGAAAAAAATAATGCTGTTTTTTCTCCTATGCACCGTGGGTGTGTTGCAGTTAAAATCACAGGTAAAGAAAATCAAACACGTAGTGCTGATCGGTATTGATGGATTTGGCGCATACGCGGTTCCGGATGCCGATATGCCGGTATTGAAGCAATTAATGGCAAAGGGATCCTGGAGCCTGAAGGCGCGCAGCGTATTGCCCTCCTCCAGCGCTGTTAACTGGGCATCTATGCTAATGGGCGCCGGTCCCACCCTGCATGGGTATACGGAGTGGGATAGTAAAACGCCTGAGATACCTTCTGCCACAACAAATGAGTACGGCGTTTTTCCGGGCATTTTCGGGTTGCTGAAGCATCAAAAGCCACAGTACAAATCAGCAGTCATTTACAACTGGGGAGGGATTGGCTATCTTTTTGAAAAAAAGGCAGTCAACATTGTGATACATGATGAGGAAGCCGGCGGCGATTTTTTTGCAGACACGGCAGCATCTGTCATTAAAAAAGAGAAGCCGAACTTAACCTTTATCCATCTCAGCGAGCCAGATGGTGTTGGGCATAATATCGGGCACAGAACGCCTGAATACTATGAAGAATTGAAAAGGGTGGATCGCAGGATCGGTACCATCGTTCAGGCTGTTAAAGACGCGGGCATCGAAAATGAAACCATTATAATCGTAAGTGCCGACCATGGTGGTAAAGGAAAAGGGCATGGCGGTAAGTCGCTGGACGAAGTGCTGATTCCCTGGGTTATTTACGGCCCCGGTATAAAAACAGATAATGAAATTAAGGATGTTATTATTACTTACGATACCGCCGCCACGCTGGCTTATATCTTTGGGCTAAAAGTTCCACAGGCATGGCGTGGCAAACCGGTTGTATCCGTATTTAAGTAAGCTTTTCCCTGGGAATTTGTGGCATAAAGCACTAAAGGGCTTCTATTATCCCCCTGTAAATAGTTGCTGATTATTATTAATATGTTTGTGTTAACGAGCATATTTTTTCACATTTTGATCACGCATACAAAAAATCAGGTTAAATTTTAAAAAAACTTGTTATAACGCCTATATTCTGTACCTTTGCACTCCTTAAATTGGGCCTGATACAATTTGACTTTTCAATTGAATTATAAGTGACTGATTCCTAATTTCTTCTGTTTCTTACATAATAGGAGCATGCGGGCATTTGTCATTGAACCAAATAAAAAGCGCTTTTTATACTATGTCTTCAACAAAAGTTGCTACAAACAATAGAATTGATTTCGGAAAAATCAAGCATTTAGCGGAAACGCCGGACTTATTAGAAATCCAGATCCAGTCTTTTAAAGAGTTCTTCCAGTTAGAAACAACGCCGGATAAACGGAATGTTGAAGGGCTGTTTAAAGTGTTCAAGGAAAATTTTCCGATTACGGATACCCGGAACATTTTCGTGCTGGAGTTCTTAGATTACTTTATTGATCCGCCACGCTACAGCATTGAAGAATGTATGGAGCGCGGGTTAACCTACGCCGTTCCCTTAAAAGCCAAGTTGCGCTTAAGCTGTAACGATGAGGAACACGTGGATTTCCAAACCATCGTACAGGATGTGTTTCTGGGTAATATCCCTTATATGACGCCACGCGGTACCTTTGTGATCAATGGCGCCGAAAGAGTGGTAGTTTCCCAGTTGCACCGCTCCCCGGGGGTGTTCTTCGGGCAATCGCTCCATCCCAACGGCACAAAAATATACTCCGCAAGGGTCATTCCTTTTAAAGGAGCATGGATGGAGTTTGCTACAGACATTAACAATGTAATGTATGCATACATTGACCGGAAGAAGAAGTTCCCCGTAACCACCTTACTGCGTTCCATAGGGTTTGAGACCGATAAGGATATCCTCGAATTATTTGGAATGGCCGATGAGGTAAAAGCCGACAAGAAAGCGCTAACCCCCTATATCGGTAAACGTTTGGCCGCCCGTGTGTTAAGAACATGGGTAGAGGATTTTGTGGATGAAGATACCGGCGAGGTAGTGTCCATCGAAAGAAACGAAGTGGTGCTGGAACGCGATACGGTTTTAGATGCCGAAGCGGTAGACCTGATCACTGAAATGGATGCAAAAGGGGTATTTATCCAGAAAGAAGAAGTGAGCGGCGATTATGCCATCATCTATAATACCCTGAACAAAGACAGCGCCAACTCCGAACTTGAGGCGGTGCAGCATATTTACCGCCAGTTGCGCGGCGCCGATGCCCCGGATAATGAAACAGCCCGCGGTATTATTGATAAGCTCTTCTTTTCTGACAAGCGATACGATCTTGGAGAAGTAGGACGCTATAAGATCAACCGCAAGCTGAACCTTCACCAGCCGCTTGATCAAAAAACATTAACGAAAGAAGATATCATTGAGATCATCAAGTATCTTGTTCGTTTAACCAACGCCAAAGCGGAAATAGATGATATTGATCATCTCAGCAACCGCCGGGTACGTACCGTAGGCGAACAGTTGTTTGCCCAGTTTGGCGTGGGACTGGCGCGTATGGCCAGAACCATCCGCGAAAGAATGAATGTGCGTGATAATGAGGTGTTTACTCCCGTAGACCTGATCAATGCCAGAACATTATCTTCTGTGATCAACTCCTTCTTCGGCACATCACAGTTGTCGCAATTCCTTGATCAAACCAACCCGCTGAGCGAGATCACGCATAAACGCCGCATTTCCGCACTCGGACCCGGTGGTTTAAGCCGTGAGCGTGCGGGTTTTGAAGTGCGCGACGTACACTATTCCCACTATGGCCGCCTGTGTACGATTGAAACACCGGAAGGTCCTAATATCGGGTTGATCTCTACCCTGTGCGTGCATGCCAAGATCAACGAAATGGGCTTTATTGAAACGCCCTATCGCAGAGTGCATAACGGAAAGGTAGACATGAAAGACCTGTCGTACCTGAGCGCTGAAGAAGAAGATGAAGCAAAGATCGCACAGGCCAATGCGCCTTTAGACAGTACCGGAACCTTTGTGGAAGATATGATAAGATCGCGTCAAACAGGCGATTTCCCAATACTGGAAAGAACAGATGTGGAATTTATGGACGTGGCGCCTAACCAGATCGTGGGACTGAGTGCATCACTTATTCCTTTCCTGGAGCATGATGATGCCAACCGTGCGCTGATGGGATCGAACATGCAACGCCAGGCCGTTCCGCTCATCGTTCCGCAGGCGCCTTTTGTGGGCACCGGGCTGGAAGGAAAAGCGGCAAGAGACGCCCGCATACAGATACATGCCGATGGCGAGGGTGTGGTAGAGTTTGTGGATGCAAACGAAATACATGTACGTTATGAAAGAGACGAAGCGCAGAAATTAGTAAGCTTTGAAGACGACCTGAGGATATACCGGCTTACTAAGTTCATGAAAACAAACCAGGAAACCTGTATTAACCTGCGCCCGGCGGTAAAAAAAGGACAACGCGTTAAAAATGGCGATTTTCTTACCGAAGGATACGCAACAAAAGATGGCGAACTGGCTTTGGGACGTAACCTTAAAGTGGCTTTCATGCCCTGGAAGGGTTACAACTTTGAAGATGCTATTGTGATCAGTGAAAAAGTGGCCCGCGAAGACCTGTTTACTTCTATCCATATTTCTGAATATGAGCTGGAAGTACGGGATACCAAGCTGGGAGAGGAAGAGCTTACTCCTGATATCCCCAATGTATCTGAAGAAGCTACCAAAGACCTGGATCAGCATGGTATTATTCGCATAGGCGCACAGGTTAAAGAAGGTGATATTATTATTGGTAAGATCACGCCTAAAGGAGAAAGTGATCCTACACCCGAAGAAAAACTGCTTAGAGCCATTTTTGGCGATAAGGCGGGAGATGCCAAGGATGCCTCTTTGAAGGCACCCAGCGGTACCGAAGGTGTGGTAATTGATAAGAAGCTGTTCCAGCGTGCCAAGAAAGATAAGAACATGAAGGTGCGTGAAAAGGCGGCTATTGATAAGCTGGAAAAGGTACATGAGCAGAACGAAAAAGATCTGCTTGACGTGCTGATCGGTAAGCTGCAGGTGCTGTTGAACAATAAAACTTCTGCCGGCGTAACCAATAATTTTGGTGAGATGCAGATAGGAAGAAGCGCCAAGTTCAACGCTAAAAACCTCAGCGGGCTCGATTATCAGAATATTAATCCTCTGGGCTGGACGGGTGATGCGCATATTGATAACCAGGTTAACATTTTGCTGCACAACTATAACATTAAGTTTAACGAAGAGCTGGGAAGATATAAAAGAGAGAAATTCAATATCTCTATTGGTGATGAACTGCCTGCCGGTGTATTGAAGCTGGCTAAAGTATATCTTGCTGTTAAACGCAAGCTGAAAGTGGGAGATAAGATGGCAGGCCGCCACGGTAATAAAGGTATTGTAGCTAAAATTGTTCGTGCAGAAGATATGCCTTTCTTAGAAGACGGCACACCGGTAGATATTGTGCTGAATCCGTTGGGCGTACCGAGCCGTATGAACCTCGGGCAGATCTATGAAACCGTGCTGGGATGGGCCGCGGAAAAATTAAATGTAAAATTCGCCACGCCTATTTTTGATGGCGCTTCCGTTGAAGAAATTGCAGGCTATATTGAAAAAGCCGGGTTACCTTCTTTCGGGCATACCTATCTGTACGATGGAGAAACCGGCGACCGGTTTGATCAGAAAGCTACCGTGGGTATCATTTATATGATCAAGCTGCACCATATGGTGGATGATAAGATGCACGCAAGGAGCATCGGCCCCTACAGCTTAATTACACAGCAGCCGCTGGGTGGTAAAGCACAGTTTGGCGGACAGCGTTTTGGTGAAATGGAAGTATGGGCATTAGAAGCTTATGGTGCATCCAACATTTTACAGGAGCTGCTTACCCTCAAATCGGATGATATTATTGGCCGTGCAAAAACCTATGAGGCTATTGTAAAAGGCGATAATATTCCGAGAGCAGGATTGCCCGAATCATTCAACGTGTTAGTGCACGAATTGAGAGGTCTGGGATTAGAGTTGAAATTTGAATAAAGATAGTGAATGGTGAATAGTGGATAGGCAATAAACGGAATTCTCTACTCATGCAACAACAAATAACAAACTACAAATTATAAACGCTATATGGCTATCAAAAAAGATAATCGCCCCAAATCAAATTTTTCCAAGATCACGATCAGCCTGGCTTCTCCCGATGCCATCCTGGAAAGATCTTATGGTGAGGTTTTGAAGCCTGAAACCATTAACTACCGTACCTATAAGCCCGAAAGGGATGGCTTGTTCTGCGAGCGGATCTTTGGGCCGGTAAAAGATTATGAATGCGCCTGTGGTAAGTATAAGCGTATCCGTTATAAGGGTATCGTTTGCGATCGCTGCGGTGTGGAAGTTACAGAGAAAAAAGTGCGTCGCGAAAGAATGGGTCATATTAAGCTGGTAGTACCCGTAGTTCATATCTGGTATTTCAAAAGTCTTCCTAATAAAATCGGTTACCTGCTGGGCATCAGCTCCAAAAAAATGGAAAGCATTGTATACTATGAAAGATATGTAGTTATACAGCCGGGGATACGGGAAGACCGTAACCTTAAAGTGGGAGACCTGCTGCCTGAAGAAGAATACTTGGAGATACTGGAAAACCTTCCTAAAGATAACCAGTACCTGCCTGATGATGATCCGCAGAAGTTCATTGCTAAAATGGGTGCGGAAGCTATCCATGCCATGCTGGGAAGGATTGATCTTGACCAGTTAAGCTACGACCTGCGGAATGCCGCTGCTACCGAAACGTCGCAGCAGCGTAAAGCAGATGCTTTAAAACGGTTAAGCGTGGTAGAATCTTTCCGCGATGCCAATGGCAGGATCGAAAACCGCCCGGAATGGATGGTAATGCAGTATATACCGGTTATTCCGCCGGAGCTTCGCCCCTTAGTACCCCTGGATGGCGGACGTTTTGCTTCATCCGACCTTAATGATTTATATCGTCGTGTTATTATCCGTAATAACCGCTTAAAACGCTTGCTGGAGATCAAAGCGCCGGAAGTGATCCTGCGTAATGAAAAACGTATGCTCCAGGAAGCGATAGATTCACTTTTTGATAACTCCCGTAAATCCAATGCGGTTAAAGCAGAAGGCGGACGTGCGTTAAAATCGCTGAGCGATGTGCTGAAAGGAAAGCAGGGCCGCTTCCGTCAGAACCTGCTGGGTAAACGTGTTGACTATTCGGGCCGTTCGGTAATTGTGGTAGGGCCTGATCTGAAACTGCATGAATGCGGCTTGCCTAAAGATATGGGCGCCGAATTGTTTAAGCCCTTCATCATCCGCAAGCTCATTGAAAGAGGTATAGTAAAAACAGTAAAAAGCGCCAGGAAATTAGTTGACCGTAAGGAAGCTATTGTTTGGGACATCCTTGAAAACATTCTTAAAGGACATCCTATTATGCTCAACCGTGCCCCCACGCTGCACCGTTTATCAATCCAGGCATTTCAGCCCAAATTGGTAGAAGGTAAAGCCATACAGTTGCACCCGCTGGTATGTTCCGCGTTCAACGCCGACTTTGACGGTGACCAAATGGCCGTTCACGTTCCGCTGAGCAGCGCGGCTATCCTGGAAGCGCAATTGCTGATGCTGTCTTCGCACAATATCCTTAACCCGCAGAACGGAACGCCTATTACGCTTCCTTCGCAGGACATGGTACTGGGCTTGTATTATATTTCAAAAGGGAAAAAATCAACCGATACCGAAAAGATAAAGGGCGAAGGGAAAAGTTTTTACAGTGCCGAAGAAGTTATTATCGCTTATAATGAAGCCAAGGTTGATTTGCACGCTCCTATAAAAATACGGGCCACTATCCGTAAAGATAACGGCGAGATGCAGAAGAAGCTGATTGATACCACAGTAGGCCGGGTAATATTTAACCAGTTCGTTCCTGAGGAAGTTGGCTTTATTAATGCGCTGCTTACCAAAAAATCGCTCCGGGAGATCATTGGCGACATCATTAAGATCACCAATGTTCCCAAAACGGCTAAATTCCTTGATGATATCAAGCAGTTAGGATTCCGCACCGCGTTCAAGGGAGGGCTTTCCTTTAATATTAATGACCTTGTTATTCCGCAGTTGAAGCAGGAGCTGGTAGATTCAGCATCAGAAGAAGTGAAGGAAGTTTGGGAAAACTATAATATGGGTCTTATTACCAATAACGAAAGGTATAACCAGATCATTGATATATGGTCGCGCGTGGATACCCGTGTTACGGAAACCCTTATACGTGAAATGGCAACCGATAAACAGGGATTTAACTCTGTGTACATGATGCTCGATTCGGGCGCCCGTGGCAGTAAGCAACAGGTAAAGCAGTTGGCAGGAATAAGAGGGTTAATGGCCAAGCCGCGTAAAAGCGGCTCTTCGGGATCAGAAATTATTGAAAACCCGATCTTATCCAATTTTAAGGATGGACTGAATGTACTGGAATATTTTATCTCAACACACGGTGCCCGTAAAGGCTTGGCCGATACCGCTTTAAAAACAGCGGATGCCGGTTACCTTACCCGCCGTTTGGTTGATGTTGCCCAGGATGTTGTGATCAATGAAGAAGACTGTGGTACATTGCGTGGCATTGCGATCAACGCTTTAAAAGATAATGAAGATATTGTTGAGCCTTTATACGACCGCATATTAGGACGTACCTCTGTGCACGATATATACAATCCGGTTACGGATGAACTGATCCTTGGCGCCGGCGAACAAATTACGGAAGACATTGCCAGAACCATTGAGGAAGCCGGGATAGAAACGGTAGAGATACGCTCCGTATTAACATGCGAAAGCAAACGTGGCGTTTGTGTAAAATGCTATGGACTTAACCTGGCAACAGGCTACCTGGCACAGCGGGGAGACGCGGTTGGTATAATTGCCGCCCAGTCTATTGGTGAACCCGGTACCCAGTTAACCCTGCGTACCTTCCACGTGGGTGGTGTGGCAGGATCTGCTTCGGTAGATTCGCAGTTGGCTGCCAAGTTCGATGGTACAGTGCAGTTTGACGGGTTACGTACCGTAACTGCTGAAAATAACCAGGGAGAAAAGATACAGATTGTAATTGGCCGTACGGGAGAGATGAGGATCATTGATGTGAAAAACGACAGGCTGCTGATCACGAATAATATTCCTTACGGCGCCACTTTAAATGTAAAAGATGGCCAGAAAGTAGAAAAGGGAGATATCATTTGCTCATGGGATCCGTTCAATAATGTAATTGTTTCTGAACAGGCCGGTACCATTAAATTTGACAGTGTAGTAGAAGGGTTTACTTATCGTGAAGAGGCAGATGAGCAAACAGGGCATCGTGAAAAAGTGGTAATAGAAACAAAGGATAAAACCAAGATACCTATGCTTATAGTGGAAGGAAAGGAAGTAAAAACCTACAACCTTCCCGTGGGCTCGCACATTGTGGTAGATGAAACGGAAGAAGTTCGTGCAGGACAGGTGCTGGTGAAAATTCCGCGTGTACTGGGCAAGCTGCGTGATATTACCGGTGGTTTACCGCGTGTAACGGAATTGTTTGAAGCCCGTAATCCCGGCAATCCGGCTATCGTTTCCGAAATTGATGGTGTGGTCTCTTTTGGTGTGGTAAAACGCGGTAACCGGGAGATCATCATTGAAGCTAAGGACGGCGTAGTTAAAAAATACTTAGTTCCGCTTACCAGGCAAATTCTTGTGCAGGACGGCGACTTTGTGAGAGCCGGCACACCTTTGTCAGACGGTCAGATAGCGCCTGCGGATATCCTGAATATCAAAGGACCATTTGCCGTGCAGGAATACGTGGTAAACGAGATACAGGAAGTATACCGCTTACAGGGCGTACGCATCAATGACAAGCATATTGAGGTTATTGTAAGGCAGATGATGAAGAAGGTGGAAATTGTTGAGCCGGGCGATACCAAGTTCCTGGAGGAAGACCTGGAAGACCGCTTTGAATTTATTGAAGAGAACGACTGGATCTACGATAAAAAAGTAGTAACAGAGCCGGGCGATTCTGCCAGGCTGCGTGCAGGACAGATCGTAAGCCTTCGCGAGCTGCGTGAAGAAAACTCTGTTCTTCGCAGGAGCGATAAAAAGCTGGTAGAATTCAGAGATGCCAATCCTGCTACTTCCAAGCCCGTATTGCTGGGTATTACCAAGGCATCACTCGGTACGCATAGCTGGATTTCCGCGGCATCGTTCCAGGAAACCACCAAGGTGCTGAGCTCGGCTGCCATACAGGGTAAAGCTGATGATATGCTGGGGTTAAAGGAAAACGTAATTACCGGCCATCCCATACCTGCGGGTACAGGCTTGCGTGAGTTCGATAATGTGATCGTAGGCAGCAAGGAAGAATACGAATTGCTGCAAACTACCCGTGAAGCCATGAGCTTTGATGAAGAAGAATAGTTTGTTAAAATAATATAACAGGAGCAGAGCTGCCCGCTTCTGCTCCTTTTTTATTCCATAATTTGCAAAAAAATACGCATGAAGTATCTTTCCATAGTACTGAGCTCTGTTGCTTTAATCCTGGCGGGTATATTATTTTACCAGTATCAAACACAAAACACTAAGCTGCGCGGACTGGTTACAGAAGTGCGTTCAGGTGATACGGCACAGGCAAAAATTTTAAAGATCGCGTATGTTGACTTAGATTCAATAGATGCGAGGTTTGAGTTTTATAAGGGTAAAATTGAAGCTTTTGAAAAGAAAAAAGACGGGTTAGACCGCCAGTTGAACGGCGCCTACCAGCAATTGGATAAACGGCGCATAGATTTCCTGCAAAAGGGAAATGCCATTACCCAGGCCGAAGCGGATGCCTTTAAGAAAGAGTATGACCAGCAGTTGCAGTACCTCGAAAACCAGCGCCGCAAAACGGAGCAGGATGTACAGCAGGAAGCGATGATCATGCGCGACGACATTTTTAAAAAGATCAATGATTATTTATCGGGCTACTGTGAAGAGCGCGGCTATACCTATGTTTTTTCTTATTCCAGAAATGCCAACATCTTTTTGTATGAAGACCCTGTATTTAATATTACAGAAGAAGTGATTGCCGGGTTGAACGCGATGTATAAAAAGGAAGAAAAGAAAAAATAGCAGGCAGGAGCTATAGAATGTATTATCTTCAAATCCCGGGAAGTTCCGGGATTTTTTTATGGCAGAAAAAACCTCCAAGCAGTTTAAACCCACGCTGGGCTTGCTCGATGCTACCATGCTGGTGGCCGGGTCAATGATCGGATCCGGTATATTTATCGTGAGCGCCGAAATAGCCCGTAACGTCGGGAGCGCGGGCGTTCTGGTGATGATGTGGATACTAACGGGTATTGTTACCTCAATTGCCGCGCTGAGCTATGGCGAGCTGTCGGGCATGTTTCCCCGGGCCGGCGGACAGTACGTTTACCTCCGGGAGGCGTATAATCCTTTTGTGGCCTTTTTATTCGGATGGACGCAGTTTGGCATCATACAAACCGGCACCATTGCCGCGGTAGCGGTTGCCTTTGCTAAATTTACCGCCTATCTTATTCCGGCCTTCGGTGAACAAAATATTGTACTTGGCATTGGCCGTTTTACGGTTTCAGGCGCACAGGTATTGGCCATTGCTTCTGTTGTTTTACTTACCTATGTAAACAGCCGGGGTGTTAAAAACGGCAAGATCATTCAAACCAGTTTTACCCTGATCAAGATACTGTCATTAGTTGGGCTAACCGTATTTGGCTTTTTAATGGGCGCCAAAGCGGAAGTGTGGAATGCCAACTGGCAGCATGCATGGACTTTTAGCAGCATGACTAACGTAAACGGGCAAACCGTTACTACCCTGCTGTCGGGGCTGGCGCTGTTTGGCGCTGTTGCCGTTTCCATGAAAGGCACTTTGTTCAGCAGCGATGCCTGGAATAATGTAACCTTTATTGCGGCCGAAATTAAGTTGCCCGGGAAAAATATAGGCAGGGCGCTATTCCTCGGAACAAGCCTTGTTGCCATTATTTATATAGCCACCAACCTCATGTATCTGGCGGTGCTGCCTTTTAATGAAATTGCATTTGCTGTTAACGACAGGGTGGGTGTGGCGGCTGCCGGAAAAATATTTGGCGGCAGCGGCTCGCTTATTGTGGCCGTAATGATCATGATCTCTACCTTTGGTTGCAACAACGGGCTTATATTGGCGGGAGCCCGTATTTATTATACCATGGCAAAGGATGGATTGTTTTTTAAAAAAGCAGGCAACCTGAATAAATATAGTGTTCCTGGCCGTGGCCTGTGGATACAATGTATATGGGCATCGGCTTTATGCCTTACCGGCAGCTATAATGACCTGCTGGCCATGGTGATATTTGGCGTGCTGGTGTTTTACGTGCTCACCATACTGGGTATCTATATATTGCGCAAAAAGCAGCCCGGTATTCCGCGCAGCTATAAAGCGTTTGGTTACCCCGTACTGCCTATGGTGTATATACTAACTGCCGCTGCGCTGGCCATATTGCTGCTGATCTTTGAAAGTAATTATACCATTCCGGGGCTGGGTATTATATTGCTGGGCATTCCGGTGTATTATATTGCCAGGAGGAGGTTGAGCCTGTAATAATTTGAAAATTTAATGAACCGTTAAATGAATTTTTATGGAATCGTTATCCTTGTCTTTTCACAATCATACGCTTATCATTACGATCAACCGCCCCGATAAGCTGAACGCACTCAACAAAACAGTGATACAGGAGTTGAGCGGCGTGATGGATGACGTATACAATAATACGGAAATAAGATCCGTGATCATCACAGGAAGCGGCCCCAGGGCTTTTGTTGCGGGGGCAGACATTAGTGAATTTGCCGCGCTTGATGCCAAAGGCGGAAAAGCAATGGCCGAAAAAGGGCAAATACAGGTGTTTAATAAAATTGAACAGTGCTCCAGACCGGTTATCGCGGCTGTAAATGGTTTTGCTTTAGGCGGCGGCTGCGAGCTGGCAATGGCCTGTCATTTTCGTATTGCCAGCGATAATGCCAAATTCGGTCAGCCCGAAGTGAACCTGGGCTTGATCCCGGGCTATGGGGGTACCCAGCGGCTAACACAACTTATCGGTAAAGGAAGGGCTATGGAACTGCTGATGACCGGCAGTATGATTGACGCGCCTGCCGCCCTGCAATATGGATTGGTGAATTACGTGGTGCCGCAGGAGGATTTGATGAATAAAGCCTTATCAATTGCCGGGCTCATTAATACCAAAGCGCCACTGGCAATAGCGGGTTGCATACAAGCGGTCAACGCTGTTTTTGATGAAAACAAAAATGGCAATCAAGCGGAAATCAATATTTTTGGTGAGCTGTTTGATACTGCCGATGCGAAAGAAGGCGCTGCCGCTTTCCTCGAAAAACGGCAGCCGGTATTTAAGGGACTTTAATGTTAAATATATCTTTTAATGCCCTTCTTGCCGCATGATATCCACACATGCCATGCACACCGCCGCCGGGCGGAGTAGAAGAAGAGCATATATACATTCCTTTTGCTGAAGTGCTGTAGGGTGAAAAGCGCAATGCGGGGCGGGTAAATAACTGGCCGATATCTATTACGCCCCCGTTAATGTCGCCGCCAATATAATTGGCATTATAGGCTTCTATTTGTTCGGTATTCATTATATGCTTAGCCAGTATCCTTTCCCTGAAACCAGGTGCAAAACGTTCTACCTGCTGCTCAATGGCTGTTGTCATATCTTTTACAGAGCCATTGGGCACATGGCAATAGGCCCATGCGGTATGCTTTCCTTCCGGCGCCCTGGAAGGATCGAATAAGCTTTGTTGCGCTAACAATACAAAAGGCTTACCGGGATGATTGCCATTCCATGTTGATTGTTCCGAAGTCGTTATTTCTTCAATGGTATTGCCGATATGTACGGTACCTGCCCCTCTGCATGCTTCGGCTGTAAAAGGAATAGGTGCATCTAACGCCCAGTCTATTTTAAATACGCCCATTCCATACCTGTATTTTTGCAACTGCCATTTATATAATGAGGAGAATTTATGCCCCGCGATTTCCAGCAACTGCCGCGGGGTTACATCAAATAAAATAGCTCTTGAAGCGGGCAACTGCTGCAGGGAACGAACGTAAAAACCGGTTTCTATTTTCCCGCCTAAAGAAATAAAATAAGCGGCAAGCGCATTCGCT
The DNA here is from genome assembly GCA_964450515.1 of uncultured Terrimonas sp. Classification (GTDB taxonomy): domain Bacteria; phylum Bacteroidota; class Bacteroidia; order Chitinophagales; family Chitinophagaceae; genus Agriterribacter. The sequence goes on from CAYVEI010000053.1 coordinate 17,494, forward strand.
ATGGTTTGGGATCCTCCTTTAGCCACAGGCCATCCTTTAAGATGTGCAGCCGTCATTAATACCAACCCTATGGCCGATGTAGTGAGGTTGCTAAGTGGCTGCATTGAGTGCGCCGCCATTCCTGCCCATAATCCTTTTGCAGCTTTTGTACGGAATATTTTGGACAGATAGGTAGCAGAGGTAAGGCCTTTAAGTCCAAACCGGGCCATTGCCAAAGGATGTTTGGGGAGGTGTAGCGGGGCCAGTATATCAGCAGCGATTAAAGGCCAGCTTTTTATGATGGGATTGATGAGTTGTAAATAAGTATCCCTGTCTGTTCCCAATGAAGCCGCTGTTTCTTCAGGAGATGACTTCAAAATAGCCGCCGTTCCGTCGTCGAAAGGGTGTGCAGCAGCAACAGGAGGATATATATAAGAATAGCCATGCTGTTCAAGCGGCAGGCTGTTAAAAAAGGGTGAGCTAACCGCCATGGGGTGAATGGCAGAACAAACATCATGTATATAGCCGGGTAGCGTGAGCGCTTTTGATCGTAAGCCGCCCCCTACCGTATCTCCGCCTTCTAATACGAGTACGGAAAGTCCGGCCTGCTGCAATGTAATGGCTGCTGCTAATCCGTTAGGTCCGGCCCCAACAACAATAGCGTCAAATTCGGTTTTTTGCACCTGCTTTCTATTTTAAGTTTCCTGTCATCTTTCCGAAATATACCTGCTTTTCAGGAATCATTTTTTAAGAAAGAATAGCACTAAAATAACGCAGTCGGACCAATAAACCCGTAAACCTGTAATTTTGCAGCGTTCGAAAGAACAATTCGGTTTGTAACTGATTTTATCATTCCCTAAAATTGCAGTATACTACTATGGATTACAGGATAGAAAAAGACACAATGGGAGAAGTAAAAGTTCCCGCTCAGGCGTATTATGGCGCCCAAACACAAAGAAGCATTGATAATTTTAAGATCGCCCGCGATATTAACCGTATGCCGAAGGAAATCATTACGGCATTTGCGTATCTTAAAAAAGCTGCGGCGCTTACCAACTTTGAAGCAGGTGTTTTGCCAGAGGAAAAAGCAGCGCTTATTGGCAGGGTATGCGATGAAATATTAGCCGGCAAATTAGATCAATATTTCCCCCTGGTGGTATGGCAAACCGGCAGTGGCACGCAAAGCAATATGAACGTTAATGAAGTGATAGCTTACCGCGGGCATGTATTGAATGGCGGTACACTGGAAGACAGGGAAAAATTTCTGCATCCTAATGATGATGTCAATAAATCACAGTCGAGCAACGATACCTTTCCAACAGCCATGCATATTGCAGCGTACAGTATCCTTGCAGAACTTACCATTCCGGGAATACAAAAGCTGAGAGACACGCTGGCGGCAAAAAGCAAGGCGTTTATGCAGGTAGTAAAAATAGGCCGTACGCATTTTATGGATGCCACCCCGTTAACCCTTGGACAGGAGTTCAGCGGCTATGTGTCGCAATTAGATCATGGGCTGAAGGCTATTAAAAATACTTTACCGCATTTAAGTGAACTGGCTCTGGGCGGCACTGCCGTGGGAACAGGCATCAATACGCCGAAAGGCTATGCCGGAAACGTAGCCAAACATATTGCCGCTTTAACCGGGCTGCCCTTTATAACTGCAGAGAATAAGTTTGAAGCATTGGCCGCGCATGACGCGATCGTAGAATCACACGGCGCCCTGAAAACCATTGCGGTAAGCCTGATGAAAATAGCAAATGATATCCGTATGCTTTCTTCGGGGCCACGGAGTGGCATAGGCGAAATTTTCATTCCCGATAATGAGCCGGGCTCATCCATTATGCCCGGTAAGGTTAACCCTACCCAATGCGAGGCCTTAACCATGATAGCAGCACAGGTAATGGGCAATGACGTAGCTATTAATATAGGCGGAGCAACAGGACATTTTGAACTGAACGTTTTTAAGCCGGTAATGATCTATAATTTTTTACACAGCGCCAGGCTGATCGGTGACGGATGCGTAAGCTTTAATGACCGGTGCGCCACAGGCATTGAACCCATTGAAGCGAATATAAAAGAGCATGTAAACAATTCCCTGATGCTGGTAACAGCATTAAACACAAAAATAGGTTATTATAAAGCCGCCGAAATTGCTCAGAAAGCGCATAAGGAAGGCACTACCTTAAAAGCCATGGCGGTTAAGCTGGGTTATGTTACACCCGAACAATTTGATGAATGGGTACAGCCCGCTAACATGGTGGGGGAAATCAACCACGGATAGGTGAGGTTTGGAATTTATGATCGCGAGGTTATAGCAGTTACATGGTGCAGGTTACAAGTTATGCTGATACCTGACGGAAAGCTGGTAGCTTTCAGCCATAGCAAGAAGGCATCTCACCACACGGGAGATGCCTTTTGCTTAAACCAACTACAACATGAGAAAAAAGACGGTGTTAAATATTTTTTGATACAGTTAGTATTGCTAAAACGGACATTAGATAAGATTAGTATTTACACCCGGAAATAATACATGCAAATTATAATTGCATGGTATGCCGTTATTTTATTTGAAGCGGCAATTCAACAGAAAAATTAAATTACCATTTGATAAGCTCTGCCACCGGCAGTAGAAACCACTTGCAAGATTAACATAATGAAGCATTTAACCAGGCTGAATTTTTTTTATTAAAATGTAAGAAAAAAACAGCAAAAATATTTTGATCTGCACTCCGTTTAAGTAGTTCAGGTATGACAATCACAAACGGATTTATATTCTTATTCCCTAACCCATCATCACCTGCAGGATTTTGTAAAATCTGCACGTTAATTGTACCCTATGGCTGTGCTAATCCCACGGCCGCTTAATCCATACCCATAACAAAGCCTGCCGATTGATTTCACAACCTACCGGCAACTTTGTAATAAAAAAGCCCTCCTGAACAGGGGGGCTTTTTTATAAAAATATAATCCGCTAACCCTTGTTATTTACATTGATATTCAAATTTTGTAAGTCCGTCTACTAAAGGTAAGCCGTCTACAATATCGCCCGAAGCATATAATTCAGTAACATAATCGTCTGAAGAAAATTTATAATTTTTATAAGCTGTATGGTAGGCCTGTATTTCATTGCCATCGGCATCATATATCTTTACGGTGATCTTTTCCAGGAGATTTTTCGATTTCTTCCCCATATTTACTGAAAATATATAGAGCGCCAGTTCATGAGCATCTGGAAAAAAGTATAAAAAATTCTTCACTGTTTTAGCGTCATTATAGCTGAGTTCTGCGCTTAATGCCAGTCTTTTGTCGCCAGTAGCCTCATTTACCTTCAGTCCAACAAGATTGCCATTTTCCCAGTCATATTTGTATGTAAAAAAAGGAACGTCAGGACTGTATGCGGGCAGAAACCAGTGCTTACTGCGCAACTGTCCGTCTGCATCGTATGCATACGTATACTTATAGCGTTCAGAGTTTGTGTCCTGCGGGTCTTCCAGTGTATGAAACTCCTTTATCCGCCCGGAACCGTCCAGTACAAAAAATTCGTTTTTATTAACCCTCATGGTGTCATTGCTATAGATAAAATCTGCATGATAGCTTACTGTTCCGGAAGTGCTGTCGTACCATTCTGTTTTATGGGCAAGATTATCAGCACCGGACGTAATATGAAAGGAACCATATCCCCGGCCAGAAGCCGAGTCGTAGGGCGTAACCGTAGCAATAGAACAATCATTGCCTATGGGAGGGGGTCCCGCGGTTGCATTTTCGTGGCTAAACTCTTTTTTGCAGGATGCAAAAAATATCCAAAGCGCTACAATCAAACATAGTAATTGGAGTATCCGCATATCAATTATTCAGCGTACAGGTATTACGATACCTGCACTTCATCATTTACGGTAGTATTGGTCTCCACCGTTGGGTGCAGCTCTTTTTTTTTCTGCTCAAAAAAGCGTTTCTGAAACAAGAGGATCGTTATAACGCCAATGGAAATGGAAGCATCGGCAATATTAAAAACGGGTCTGAAGAACTCAAAATCTTCTCCTCCCCAGAAGGGTACCCATTGCGGGAAATGCGCGTCGGTAATAATAGGAAAATATAACATGTCTACTACCCGGCCATGTAAGAAGCCGGCATACCCTTTTTCGGGGAAAAGAGCTGATATGTATGGATTAAATATATCTCCGCTGTTCTCAAATATCAGCCCGTAAAACATGCTGTCTATCAGGTTGCCGATGGCGCCGGCGTAAATTAAGGTGGCACAAATAATAAAACCCTTGTGATAGCCCTCTTTAATGATATGCCGGATATAATAAGTACCGAATACTACGGCAAAAAGCCTGAATAAAGTAAGAATGATCTTGCCCCATTCTCCCCCCAGTTTCCAGCCATAGGCCATGCCTTCGTTTTCAATAAAATGGAGCCGGAACCATGAACCGAGAATAAGCTTCTCCTCGCCGAGGTAAAAATTGGTTTTTATCCAAATCTTAAAGCCCTGATCAATAATAAGTATAGCTAAAGTGAGAAAAATAACGGATCTGAATTTCACTATCTGTAGTTTAAGCGCAAACCTACAGGAAAAAGCTGATTTTCCGAACACATCAAACCCTGCCGGCCAGGGCTGATCATCCTGAATAAAGCGGCGCTGCTAAAAAACAACTCAGATTTATACCATGCCACGATATCAAACCGTTAACATTTTTTAAATATTAGTACGGTTTTAATCATTTCAATTATCTTTGACGGGTTCATGCCTGCAAATAAAACATATAAGCCAAAGCATCATGCATCAGCGGTTCTTATGATCTTTACGCTGCTGTGGCTTACCGTTAGCGCCCCGCTTATCCTGAATTTTCAGCAGCAGTTAAACAGCCAGTCATCCGGTGTTATTAGCCAAACGGCAGAAGAAAATGCAAACCCGTTTTCCGGCCTCAATGAAGAAAAATGCAGCTCGAATACTTTTTCAGAGTATTTGCATGAATCCTTAACGCTTTCTGAATTCAATACCCCCGGTCTTGAACACGGCAACCATGCTGGTTCCGTGATATATATTGCTTATTACGGAGAACTCATCTCCCCTCCTCCGGAAGCATAGTTTCCTCATTTCTTTTCTACTATCCCTATTAACCTGCCGCTTGTCTTTAGCTGCCGCATTATTTTATATTAATATGATGCAGGCCATTGAATGATAAGCATGCCGGTATTTTATTTTGTTGCATTGATCCCGGGATCAGCCCGGTGCAAACCGATGTTACATGAAGCAGGATACCGGCGCTTAAAACAAAACCATTTATTGCAGAGCGGGAAGTCCCTGCTCCGATTTCTGTTATTTAATTGTTATAAATCATGAAAGATCAGTTTACAAAATATGCAAAAAGCATTCCGGGCGATTTTGGCGCTTCCGTTGTAGTATTTTTAGTGGCTTTACCCCTTTGCCTGGGAATTGCCTTAGGTTCCAATGCCCCGCTGTTCAGTGGCATTATTGCGGGTATGGTTGGAGGCATTATTATAGGTATGCTCAGCGGTTCGCAGTTAAGTGTGAGTGGCCCTGCGGCCGGGCTTACAGCTATTGTGGCCGGAGCTATTGTAATGCTTCCTTCATTTGAAGCATTTCTGCTGTCTGTAGTTATTTGCGGCGTTTTTCAGTTAATACTGGGGTATGCCAAATCGGGGGTAATAGGAGATTATATTCCCAAAAGCGTGATAAAAGGTATGCTGGCAGCTATTGGAATTATTTTAATACTGAAGCAGATACCGCATCTTATCGGATACAACCGGGACTTTGAGGGAGATCAGGCTTTTTTGCAACCTAACGGTGAAAATACCTTTACGGGAATCTGGCATTCGCTGAATGCTATAACACCTGTGGCCATATTCATTGGCGTAGTTTGTCTGGCATTCCAGTTTTTATGGGGCGGACTGGTAGCAAAAAAAGGCGGCTGGATGAAGCTGATCCCCGCTCCGCTGCTGGTAGTATTGCTGGGCGTGGGTATGAATGAGTTTATAAAATGGCAAAACATGGGGCATACCCTCGGGCAGGAACAAATGGTTAATATTCCTGTTGCTACTTCGGCGAAGGAGTTTTTCTCTTTTTTTACTTTCCCCGACTGGGGTAATATATTCAACAAGCAGGTATGGATCACCGGAGTTACGCTGGCTTTGATAGCCAGTCTTGAAACCTTGTTAGGTATAGAAGCTACAGATAATCTTGATCCTCAAAAAAGAATAACACCTGCCAACAGGGAATTAAAGGCGCAGGGGGTGGGCAATATTGTATCGGGGCTGATAGGCGGTTTACCTTTAACCAGCGTTATCGTTCGCTCTTCGGCTAATATATATGCCGGCGCCAAAACAAAAATGTCTGCTATTTATCATGGATTTTTTATTTTGCTCAGCGTGGCCTTTATTCCGCGTATATTAGGCCTCATTCCTTTACCGGCATTGGCAGCTATTCTTATTTACACCGGTTATAAATTAGCCGGACCTTCCCTGTTCAAATCTTTCTACCGTAAGGGATGGGACCAGTTTTTACCATTTGTAGCTACTATTATTATTATTTTATTTACCGACCTGCTGGTAGGCGTGCTGGCAGGTTTAGCCATCGGGTTATTTTTCTCTGCCCGCAGTAATTTTAAAACGGCAGTATTTATTGTAAACGATAATAACAATTATCTTATCCGTTTGCGGAAAGATGTTTCCATTTTAAATAAGAGAGGTATAAAAAGCAGGCTGGATGCTGTTCCTGAACATTCAAGTGTATTAATTGATGCAACCCGTGCCGATTTTATTGACAGGGATATTGTGGAAATGATAGACAATTTTACCCGGGAGTCGCACAAAAAAAATATTAAGGTGGAATTTAAAACCAATGCTGTTAAGGATTATGGGTTTGAAGCGGAACTTTCAAACCAGCCCCAAAACAAAAGGACGGCAATAACAGTATAACAATGTGCGGGGCAGTTCTTTTACATTATTAATCTTAAAAAAAATCACAGTGAAATCGCACGAAAAATTATTGCTCGAAAATAAAGCGTGGGCAGGCGAGAAAACAGCAATGGATCCTGATTATTTCAACAGGTTGTCGGATGTGCAAACGCCTGAATTTTTATGGATAGGCTGCAGCGACAGCCGGGTGCCTGCCAATGAAATTACAGGTACCCAGCCCGGTGAAATATTTGTACACCGCAATATCGCCAACATGGTTATTCATACCGATATCAACCTGCTGAGCGTGCTGGACTACGCGGTGAATTTTTTAAAAGTAAAACATATAGTGGTTTGTGGTCATTATGGTTGTGGCGGAGTAAAAGCGGCTATCACTAATAACGACTACAAAGCATTATTAAATATGTGGCTGCGCGGTCTTAAGGATGTATACCGCCACAACAGGGACGCGTTAGACGCTATTGAAGATATGGATGCCAGGAGCGACAGGCTGGCTGAGCTCAATGTAATGGAACAGGTAGTAAGGTTATCGGAAACAACCATCATTCAAAACGCGTGGAAAGAACAGGAAGCCCCTGATCTTCACGGATGGGTATACGGATTGAAAGACGGGTTGTTGAATCCTGTTATGGAATTAAAAGCCGGCAGCCAGGTTGATCCGATATTCAGGTATGACAATTTAAAATAGAAACGAAGGGGTTGTCTAAAAAGTAATATTTTGCCACGAAGTCCCGCCTGAACCGGACGTCCGCCCGCCTGCCCGAATGAGTCATTCAGGCGGGGATGACACCAGTCGGACGGGGGCAGGCACGAAAACACAAAGGAAATAAAACGGGAAGATCAGGGCTTTGTGCCCCTGCCTGCCGGCAGGCTTGTGTCTTAGTGGCATATCTTCTATACCAGCTCCTTTGAAGACAGCCTCTTATTTTTTATTTAATCTTCCCACCGCCATTCACCTGAGATCTGTAAAGCATCTTTGA
>CAYVEI010000054.1:0-25278 GCA_964450515.1 uncultured Terrimonas sp.
AGGGTGACAGGCGGTGGGTTGTTGGTTGGGGTTTATTGTGAATGCTCAGTCCCGTTACTACTGTCATCTCAGCGAAGGAAGCGTCCATACAAACCAAGCATCTGTGTTCATCCCTGACCGGACTCACGAAAGATTTTCACAATATTTTGTATACTGAATACACCATCCCCGTTTCATAAACAATAATTTTAGTACTTAAAATACTGATAGCTGATAGCCGACACCTGATGGCTCAAAAATTAAATAAGCCGGTTTTCAACCGCTATGCGGATCAGTGATGCCGTGTTGCCGGCATTCAGCTTGGTGAGCAGGTTTTTCCTGTGAGAGTCTACGGTAAGCGGGCTGATGAATAACTTTTCAGCGATCTGGTTGGTGGTGAGTCCGTCTGCAATATGGGCCAGTATTTCTTTTTCCCTTTTTGTTAATGCCGGCATTGCGCCGGCGTGTGAAGCAGGTAAGGGATGCAGCACATGTTCCATGGAAAGACTTACATACATTTTCCCTTTCATTACGGTTTCAATGGCTTCCTCGATCTCTTCTGCCGAGGCACTTTTGATCAGGTAGCCCGAAGCGCCGTTTTCAATCATCCGTGAAATATAGCTGCGTTCGCTGAACGTGCTGATACCGATTATTTTTACTTCAGGAAACTCCTTTTTAATTTTTTTGCACAGGTCAATACCGCTGATATCGGGTAAATTAATGTCTAATAAAACGACCTCCGCGGGGTTTTGTTTTAAAAAGGGAATGGCTTCAAATGCGTTCGATACCGCGCCGGCCACTTCCATGTTTTTCAACTGTGCGAGCAATGCGTTTAAACCCGCCACCACCATAGGGTGATCATCTATAATAAATATACGTATGGGCATTTTCAAATGTAGAGAAATAATCTGTTGCAAATAATAGGTCTGCCATTGTCATCCCGTGCAGCTTCCTTCAATATGTATGGAAGCGCCTTCTCCCTTTTGGGAAACAATGTCAACGCTGCCATCTAAGTAAGCAGCCCTTGCCCTGATGTTCGCAAGACCGGCCCCGCTCTTGTTTTCAATTTCGCTGATGTCAAAACCTTTACCATCATCTTCTACCGTAAGGCTGAAGCGGTCGTTTTCGCGTACCAGTTGAATCAGTACATTTTTTGCATCCGCATGTTTTATTACATTGTTCAGCAATTCCTGTATCATGCGGTAGATGACAATTTCAGTACTTTGTTCCATCCGCCGTTCCATACCGTATGTTTGCAGTTGCACCTGTATGTTCCCGGGGCGTTCGGCCGCTGCGGCAGACAGGTTGAGATTTTCGCAATAGTTTTCCAGCGCTTCTTTTAACCCGTATTTGATCAGCGCCTCGGGCATCATGTTGTGCGATACCCTGCGTAGTTCGGCGATGGACTGATCAAGCTGTGCAATAACATTATTGAATGACTGTGCATTCTCCAACGATAAAAAAACATTCCCTTTCATATTTGACATGGATAGTTTTACACCCGATAATAAGCCGCCAATGCCATCGTGCAGGTCGCGTGCCAGTCGGCTGCGCTCTTCTTCCTGGCCTTTCATTACAGACCGGGCAGCAAGCAGCTTTCGCTCGTGCTCCATTTCATTGAGCTGTTGCCTGTGCAGCTTTTCTTTTTGCCGCAGCAGGTCGTTTTTGTTCCTGAAATTTTTATATAGCAGTCCTGCCAATAATAACAGCAATGCGCAGCCGCCCAACAGGGCTATGCTGAGCGTATTTCGCTGCTTTAATTTGACTTTTTGCAACAGATTGTCTTTTTGCAATGCCATAATGGACTGCTGTTTTTTCTCTGCCTGGTATTTATTTTCTATCTCGTTTATTTTCTTTTGCGTTTCGGCGGCGTGCAGGCTGTCGCTCAATGCGATATACTGCTGAAAATACGCATTGCCGGCCCTATAGTTATTGTTGCGGGTATACGCTTTGGCTAAGTAATGTAAGGAGGCCTTTTCTCTTGTTTTGTCGCCAAGCGCACGGTTGATGGCAAGGGCAGGTAAAAAGTATTGCAGGCTTCCGGCATAATTGCCGAGTCCAAAATAGCTGATCCCCAACTGGTGGAGAATATTTGCTTTTTCAAACTGCTGGTTGTTTTTTTCGGTATAGGTAAGCGCGTTTTTAGCAACGGCAATGGCCGACCCGTAATCTTTGATATCATTGTAATACCTGGCTTTGGTGGCGTACAAAGCGGCATAAAAATAAGCAGAATGTAATTTTTTCGCTATTGCTTCCGCTGTATCCAAAGCAGGAAGTACACTGTCAAATTTTTTAAGGTTCAGCAGGTCCATTGCGATGAACATCTGCACCTGTACCTTTTTTTTCATTTCTTCGGGATGCAGGTTGCAGATATGGATTGCCCGGGTATGGTATTCTAAGGCTTTATCGTACTGCTTCATATCATTGTAAACCAGTCCTATATTGGCATACGCAGTAAGCAGGTTCGCCCAGTTGTTCGCTGCTGAACTTTTCTCCAGGTGATCAATCACGGTGAAATAATGATTAAGGGCCGTTTCATACCTGTTTTGCTGTAAGGCTATCGTACCCATGCTCATCCGGTTCACTATTAAATTGTCCTTACTTTCTGCGGAACTGTCTTTTAAGTAATAGCGTTCCGCTTTCTGGTAATAGTACAAAGCGCTGTCAAACTGATCTTCCTTAAAATAGCTGCTGCCGATATACGCATAGCCGTTCCCGATATTTATATCGCTGTTGTTTTTTGTTGCCAGGTCAATGCACTCGTATAAATAGATGCGGGCGGAATCGGGATCGTAAAAGGTAAGGTCCCACCCCAGCTGCAGCAGGGTTTGCATGCGGGTACTGTCGGCAATTTTTTTTGTGCCCAGTATGCTCTTCATGCTGTCTATTTCATTTAACTGGCTAAATGAGGCATGAGCGCTCAACAGTAAAAGCAAGCAAAGAAGATGTGATTTGCAAGATGGCCGGTGCATAGTGAATCCGAAATTCCTTAAAATCAGCCAGCCTTCCAAGCCTTTTTAAAAAATCCCCATTTCCCGGTATGCATAAAAACCCTGTTTTTAAGGGATTGTTTAACACACTGATGTGCATCACATTTGTAAAAGTTTTTTAACGCTGCCGTTATCCTTCATTCATTGTTTAAAAAAGTTCATTATGAAAAGATCAACCTGTTGTGTTTTGTTCCTTGCGCTATTGTTCTCTTTCCAGCACTCGCAGGCGCAGCTTTTAAAGAAGTTAAAGAACGAGGTGAAAAACCGGGCTGAAAATAAAGCGGTAAATAAAGCCGGGGATGCCACCGACAGGGCTATTGATAACGCTGCGGATGCGGTAAAAGGAGATAAAGCCGGAAACGGCGCTGTTGCAGATAATGACGCAAATGGCAGTGTGGAAACGCCTGCTGCCGTAGCTGGCAATGGAAAAGAAGCTTCCGTTGCTGATTATAAAAGCTATGACTTTGTGCCCGGTGATAAAATTATCTTTCAGCCGGACCTGGGCAGTGAGCCGGATGCGGAATTGCCGGCACGTTTTACGGTGAACATTGGAAATGCGGAAATACAAAGCTATGAAGGTGAAAAGATCCTGCATTTGAACCCCGATTGCAAAGCAACCGTAGCGCCTTTGATGAGCACAGACAATTATTTACCCGAACAATACACGCTGGAATTTGACATGATGTATGAAAACCCGGATGAAAAAAATGGCAATAATTATTTTGCACATGCCAGTGATTTTACGGTTGAGTTCCGCAAGCCAGGGGATAACAATTATTATGGCGCCCCTGTGTACAGGTTTTTAGTGAACGGTGTTTCACACGTTAAATTCGGCGACGTAAATGCGGGTATTATTGCTTTGAAGAAAGATATCTCAGGAAATGCCTGGCATCATATAGCGATCTATATCCGTAAAAATATCGGGAAGGTTTATGTAGATCAATATCGCGTAGCCGCTGCCAATACATTGCCGGTGGGTGCCGGAAAAGTGAATATTAAAGCCGACAGGTATGGGATCAAAATAAAAAACTTCCGCCTTGCCGCCGGCGGCGATGATAAATACAATAAGATCGTTACCGACGGCAAATTCATCACGCACGGCATTTTATTTGATGTAAACAAGTCCACCATTAAACCCGAATCTATGGGCGCTCTGAATGAGATAGCAAAGCTCATGAAAGACCACAACGATCTCAAATTTGAAATTGACGGACATACAGACAGTGATGGCAATGACGATGCCAATATGAAATTATCACAAAACCGTGCCGGAGCAGTAAAGGATCAATTGGTAAAGATGGGGATTGATGAAAGCCGCTTAACTACCAAAGGATTGGGTGAAACAAAGCCCATTGATAAAAATGATAATGCGGAAGGCAAAGCCAATAACAGAAGAGTAGAGTTTATAAAAATATAAATAAAAGTATACGTTATGAAACCGCATCAATGGCTCTTAGGTGTTTTAATTTTGTTTGGGCTGTATCCCGCAACCATACATGCCCAGTTTATTAAAAAGCTGGGAAAATCAGTAAAACAGGTCGGGAATGCTGTATTAAAAGATGATAAAAAAAGTTCAGGAAATAATGACGACACACCTGCCGGCGAAGCAACAGGTGGAAATACGAATCAAACGAAGGCGGCTGCTGTAATTGATTTTACAAAATATAATATTGTATCAAAAACCGCGGGTCATGCCGCATTTAATGCAGGAGAATATTTTATTGAAAACTATTCATATATACTGCCGGATGGGGACGGACTTAAAAGCGTGGTTGCCGTAGGTGTTATGGATGAAAAAGAGAGATTAAGCGAATTAGGCGAAGGATCGGGAAAAGATGTGGCCGTTATTTATGAAAACGGTGTTAAAACAGCTACTGCTACCGTAAGCCAGTTAGACAAAAAAAATAATGTACGCTCTAAAAAGTATGACTGGTATTATATTAATGAAAGCCGCGGCGGCAATAATGATCCTTATATAAAAGTAGGGGGCGCTAACGGGATGGCTTATACAATTGTGTTTAATGGCAAAAAATACGGACCTTACCTGCTTGTTTTTGGAATGATTGTGGATAATACAAAAAGCCGTTTTTATGCTACGGTAAGCGTTACCCGGAAAGATATTGAACAGCAAAAAACTTACCTTCTTTCTAATGATGGTAAATTAAAGCCTGTTGAATTTGGTGGGAGCCTTTTGGCAAATATAGATTTCAGCAACGGTTGTACCATTATTGCACCGGCTGCCCGCTATGCAGCAATGATGGCAAAGGAGGATAACGAAACAAAACAGGAGGCGATTCAGCAAAAGATGACGGACGCCATGATGAACCACCAAAATGAAAATGATATTATTTTTCTTGACGGCAGGAAAATGGTTAACATCTATTCTTCCTCACCGTGGCTTAGCCAGTCAGGCGATAATATATTTTCCGTAAAAGAGGATGGCGATGAAAAATTACCGGCGGGTTTATACCTCAACGGAAAAAATATTGCAAATGCCCGTCCGCAACCCGGAGAAGCATGGTGCAACACGGAAGGCACTGACTGGGCCTATATAAAGTATGAAAGCGGTGGCGCACACCTTATTTTTAAAGATGGCGCTGATATCCGATCAGCCCTGCATCCCCGGCAAATTGTTGCCGGAAATAAAAACTATATCGCCTGGTTTATGTACAGTCGCGCTGTTTCTGATGAGATAACGATATGTTTTAAAGAATTGTAATGAATGACGAAAATCAGCGTTAATGAAAAAGATAGCATCCCGTATATATCAGATTGGCCTTGGCGCAGTAAATGCCTTTATCATTGAAGACAAAGGATTAACGCTTGTGGATACAGGATACAAGTTCAACATGGAGAAGATCTTTAAATCTGTTTCTCGGGCCGGTAAAAACCCGGCCGATATTAAACAGATCATCCTTACGCATTGCCACCCCGATCATGCAGGAAGCGCTGCGGCCATCAGCAGGGCATTGAACATACCTGTTTTGGCGCATATGGATGAAGCGCCCCTCATTGAAGAGGGCAGGGCAGGAAGGGATGTCATGCATCGTTCGCCCGGGTTTGTGAATTGGGCGGTCTACAATTTATTTATAAAAAACAGCCCGGAGCATAACGAAGCGGTAAACGTGGAGGAAAGATTGGCCGACAATGATGTATTGCCCGTTGCCGGAGGACTGCAGGTCATTCATACGCCGGGGCACAGCGCGGGGCATATTGCGTTGTTGTTGAAAGATGAAGGTGTGTTAATAGCAGCAGATATTTGTGCGAATGTATCGGGACTGGGATTAAGTACGGTATATGAAGATCCGGAGATGGGTATGAAAAGTATATTGAAAGCGGCGGCATTTGATTTTGATAAAGCGGTATTCGGGCATGGAAAGCCTTTGCCGGGATCGGCTAATATAAAGCTGAAAGAAAGGTTTGAACATACCGTCGGGAGAAATAAAACATGATTTTTTCTTTTGCTATCACTGAAGTACACACAAAAAAGCTGCCTCATTGGTTTTGAGACAGCTTTTATTGTGAACATAGCTCGCCATTTAACCTGCTGAACAGGATGTAAAGATCATATTACATTTCGCATGCATGCTGCGGGCAATTGAGTAGATGAAAGAGGGATTTGTGGCGACAAAACACTGTTTCCCCCGATAAGAATGTTGTATGGAACAATGCCTATTTTTGCAGGTGTAATCATTACTATGCAAAATAAGTTCAATCTGTTGCTGAAGCTTCCCCAATGGCTGGCACGTTCATTAAAATATACGGGAATTGGTATCGCTGTTTTGTTGTTGCTCATGTTTCTTTTGCCTTTGCTGTTCCCTGATTTCGTAACGCAAAAAATAAAGCAATGGGCCAACCGGTCTATTGAAACGGAATTGAACTTTTCGGGTGTGCGGTTGTCTTTCTTCAATCATTTTCCTTCGCTTACCCTTACCCTTTATGATGTAAGCCTGAAAGGCTCGGCGCCTTACCGGCAGGATACCCTGCTGGCTGCTAAGGAAGTGGCGCTGGGCGTAAACGTATTGAGCGTATTGAGCGGCGATCTGCGTATTGATGAAATTTATCTTACCAGCGGTAAGATCAATGTGCAGGTAAACGAGGAGGGTATGCCGAACTACAATGTGTATGTGCCTGAAAAAAAGGAAAAAGACAGCGCTGCGAAAGACAGCAGCACAGCCTCATTAAAATTGGAACGCATACAGATAGAAGCCTGTGAACTGGTTTACCACGACCGCTCTGTTCCTTTCCAGATCAGCGCCAGCCGGTTCGATTATGTGGGGAAAGGTGATTTGGCCAGCGCTGTTTTTGAACTGTCTTCTAAAATAAAAATGGAGGGTCTGCATATCCGGTATGATAACCAGTATTACCTGAGGGATCAGAGGCTGGCCGGACGTATCAGAACCCTTATCAATACGCATTCCCTCAGCCTGGTTTTTGCAAAGAACAGGATGAAAATCAACCAACTGCCGGTGAGCTTTACCGGCCGGTTCGATTTTCTGAAGGATGGCTACAGTATGAATTTTTTGCTGAATACACGGCCTACGGCGTTTAAAAATTTCTTTTCCGCTTTCCCACCCGCTGTAGTTTCCTGGCTGGATAAAACAACGGTAAAGGGAGAAGTTGCGCTGGAACTGGCTTTGCAGGGCGATTATATAGCGGCTCAAAACAAAGCGCCCGATTTTTCAATGAAAATGAAAATAACCGATGGGCTCATAGGAGCCAAAGACAACAGGGAACCGGTGAAGAATATTTTCCTGGCACTTAATGTTGAGCTGCCCAATTTAGATATGGAAAAAATGACCATTAAGCTGGATTCGCTGCACGCCGGCAGGGGAAAGGATGAGGTTACGGCTGTTATAGCAACAAAAGGATTCAGCCGTCCTTTGCTGGAAGGAAGAATAAACGCCAGTGCAGACCTGGAAAAGTGGAACAAAACACTGGCGCCGGATTCCGGTTTTGATCTGAGAGGCATACTGAACATGCATGCCCGCTTTAACGGAACCTATCACCCGCAGCACGGGGCGTTCCCGGTATCCGATGTTGCATTCCGGTTAAAAGACGGTTATCTCAAAACAGGCTATTATCCCAACCCGCTTACCCAACTGCAGGTATCCGCCGCCGTTACCAATGCCACCGGCAGGATGGACGCGCTGCAGCTCACTGTTCATCCTGCTTCCTTTTATTTTGAAGAACAACCTTTTACCCTTGCCTGTAACCTCTCTAACTTCGATGATCTTTCATACGAGGTACAATCAAAAGGTATATTGAATATAGGAAAGATCTACCGCCTTTTTGCGGTTGAGGGGTATGATGTGAATGGAATGGTGGAAACCGATATTAACCTTAAGGGAAAACAATCGGATGCGATGGCCGGACACTATGAGAAATTAGACAACAGGGGTCATTTTGCATTGCGCGATATTCAGTTCCGTTCGGATGCGTTCCCCCAACCTTTTCATATACGTTCGGGCACTTTTCATTTTGAACGGGATAACCTGGTGGCTGATAGCATTAACCTGAACTATGGCAGTACCCATGCCGCAGTAAACGGACGGTTCGCCAATATCATTAATTATTTTTTGAAAGACAGCGCCGTGCTGGAAGGTAAACTGAACGTATACACGAAGCATTTGCAGGTAGAGGAATGGATGGCACCGGCTCCTCCTGAAGCAAACAACAGCAGCAGCAACCAGGCAAATACAATTGCTACCGGTGTGGTAGCGCTTCCGCGGGATATTGACTTTGAATTGGCCGCTGTGGCCGACAGCATCACTTACCCGGGGCTGAACGTGCTCCGTTTTAAGGCCGATGCCGCTATGCGGCGGGGACAACTGGAGCTCAGCAACGCCGGCTTTTCAGTAATAGGAACAACCGTGCAGATGAAAGCTGCATATGCCAGCTTAAATGAGCGCAGCGCAACATTCGATTACCAGGTCAGCGCTTCCGGCTTTGATATTAAAAGGGCCTGGCAGGAGGTAAAGCTTTTCCGGGAAATAGCATCCACTGCACAATATGTGGAGGGCATTGTGTCGCTCAACTACCGGCTGAGCGGATTGCTTGATGCCAATATGTATCCTCACTTTTCCAGCCTGAAAGGGGGTGGTGTGCTGACGCTTAAGAAAGTGAAGGTAAAAGGACTGAAACTGTTCTCTGCCATCAGCGACAAAACCAATACGGAAAAACTGGGCGACCCCGACCTGACGGATGTGAATATTAAATCAACCATTGCAGATAATATCATTACTATAGAAAGAGTTAAGCTTAGGGTAAAAGGTTTCAGACCGCGGTTTGAAGGCCAGGTAAGTTTTGACGGGCGGCTGAACCTGAGTGCGCGCCTGGGCTTACCGCCTTTTGGGTTGATCGGTATACCACTGAGCATTACCGGCACACAGGAAGCGCCTGTTGTTAAATTAAGGAGGTCGAAACAGTCGGATGACCTGTATGATCATGATGCCGATGAGGAAGACATCCGTGACGCCATCCCGCCTGCTGAAGAGTCATTGCCGCAGGAGTAATGGTAAAATTCAGATCCGAAACGGAAGGCAATGTAAAACCAAAACGATAAACCACAAATCACAAAATCTGAAGGAGTATTCACCCTATCGTTAGTAATATTCACCTGATAGCCGCCGAATACTGATAGACTGACGGCTCCCGATCCCTTTTCGTCGCAACATATTCCTCTTTTGCCGCATTTGAACTTTCACTACTTACGCCCGCATATACTTTTGTGAGGTAATAACAATGCACATGATTGATTCATTAAATGAATACCGGCAATGAAAAAGTTTAGGATTATACTGATTATAATGCTCACCCTGTGCATAACACACACGCAGGCGCAGGTAGCGGTGCCTGTTGCGCTTCCTGCAAACTGGACGTTGCAGGATTGTATTGACTATGCTAAAAAGAATAATATTCAGTTAAACAACCTGCGTTTAAATACGGGAAGCGCCCGGCAGGACCTGCTGCAGGCCAAAGCGGCAAGGCTGCCCTCTGTTTCAGCTTCACTTTCACAATCTATGGTAAATGGTAAGCAAACCGATATAGTGGTGGGCGGATTGCAAAGCCAGGCGAATTTTTCGGGTAATTATGGCGTGAACTCTTCCATAACCCTGTATAATGGCGGCTATCTCAAAAATGATATACAGGAAAAGCAACTGGCTGTTCAATCTGCCGGTTTGAGCGTGGAAGAAGCAGAGAATGATATTGAGCTCAGCATTACCGAATCTTTCCTGAATATATTACTGTCTGAAGAAAACATTACCTCCTTTAAAGAAGTGCTGGCCACCTCACAGGCGCAGCTTGAACAGGCACAGCAACGTTTTAACGCCGGCGCTATTTCCCGGAAGGATCTGCTGCAACTGGAAGCGCAGGTAGCAGGAGATGAATATAACCTGGTGAACGCGCAAAACAGCTACCGCAAAAATACCGTTACCTTAAAGCAGCTACTACAACTGCCTTCGGGATACGATTTTAAAGCTGCGGCGCCCGATACCCTGGTGGTGCAACAGGTAATGCCCACACTGCCGCAGGCGCAAAATGCGGCCCTGGGTGCCAGGCCTGAAATAAAAAATGATTCATTAAGTGTTGCCATCGCTCAGGTGTCTCTGCTCAAAGCAAAAGCCGGCACCTTACCTACTGTTAGCCTCGGTGCATCCTTAGCAAGCGGGTATGCCAACCTCAGTTCAGGCAACAAATATTTTACACAAATCAACAATAATTTTTACCAGTCGCTGGGTTTAACGGTAGGCATTCCCATATACAGCAGGCGGGTAAATAAAACCAATATTGAAAAATCAAAAATAGCTATTGAGCAGGCCGGGCTGAACCTTGCCGATACTAAAGTGGCGCTCAGCAGCCAGGTAGAACAGGCCTATATTAATGTGCAAAACGGACTGGCGCAATTCCGTTCGGCCGATGCACAGCTAAAAGTAGTGAGGGAGAGCTATGATATCACCAATGCGCAACTGCAACTGGGTGCGCTGAATATGGTAGAACTGCAGCAGCAGCGAAGCGCTTACGTGCAGGCGCTGCAATCGTACCTGCAGGCAAAATACAGCGCGGTGCTCTATAATAAAATATATGAATTTTATATGGGTGAGCCCATTTCGTTCTGATAAAAGCTTATTGACCATAAAAATACACGGGTAATGAAAACAAAGCAATGGATAATACTGGTAGCTGTTGTGGCAGCAGGGGCTGTGGCGCTGTGGTACTGGAAGTTCAGGGAGGAAGAAAAAGTAATTGTACTGCAAACGGAACAGGTTCGCACCGGCACATTGAGCACCACTGTTACGGCAACGGGAACCATACAGCCCGTAGATACGGTGGCGGTAGGTACGCAGGTATCGGGCACTATTAAAAATGTGTATGCCGATTTTAACAGCACCGTTAAAAAAGGCCAACTGCTGGCACAGCTAGACAAGTCGCTGCTGGAAGCGCAGGTACAGCAAATTACCGCTAACCTGCAACAGGCAAAGGCAAACGCCGTATACCAGAATAGTAATATGGAAAGGCAACTGGAGCTATACAAAGTAGGCGCTATCAGCAAGGCCGAACTGGAAACGGCCCAGTACCAGTACCAGTCATCGGGCGATAATGTAAATGGATTGCTGGCGCAATTGGCCTCGGCAAAAAAGAATCTTTCCTTTGCAGATATTTATTCGCCTATTGACGGTACGGTATTGTCGAGAAGTGTAAGCGAAGGACAAACCGTTGCGGCCAGCTTTAGCACGCCTACTTTGTTCAGCATAGCCAGAGACCTTACTAAAATGCAGGTACAGGCATCGGTAGATGAAGCAGATATAGGCAATGTAGCCAAAGGCCAACGCGTGATCTTTACCGTAGATGCTTTTCCGGATGATACCTTTGAGGGAACCGTGCAGGAAGTAAGATTAAAACCCACTACTTCCTCTAACGTGGTAAACTATACTACTATCATTAATGCGCCTAACGATAAAATGAAGCTGAAACCGGGGATGACGGCCAATATTACCATTTATACCAAAGAAGTAAAGGACGCGCTGATTGTTTCAGCAAGGGCGCTGCAGTTTAAACCCGATTCTGTGCTGGCAAAACAATTCCAAATCGAAGAAAAGATCACTTCCGGCAAACAAAGCGGAACGGCAACAGCAATAAATCATTTGCCGGTATTGGCAGACAGCGCAGGTACTGTTACTGCCCCGGGAACGGTTTGGGTTAAAGATCAGCGCCGGGTTATAGCCACCCCGGTTACCACGGGAATGAATGATGAAACAGAAGTGGAAGTGCTGGGCGGGTTGAAGGCGGGAGATGAGGTAGTAACGGGATACCGGGAGGTATCGGAAAAAGAGGTTAGCTCAAAAACCACCGAAAGCAGTCCCTTTATGCCTAAACGGCCCGGTGGAAACAACAGGAAAAATAATCCTCCGCCACCGCCGCAATAAACAAAAGGTGGGATTGCCGTAATGGCTATGGAATGGTTACAGGAAAATAAACAATGATGGAAAATACAATAGTTGATATAAAGCACCTGAAACGTGAATTTGTAATGGGCATTGAAATCGTTCGCGCATTAAAAGACGTATCGTTTACAATAGGCGCGGGTGAGTTCGTTACCATTATGGGCAGCAGCGGTTCGGGCAAAACCACCCTGTTAAATATACTGGGTTGTTTAGACCAGCCTACCGGCGGAGATTACCTGTTAGATGGCGTGAATGCAAAAAACCTTACACGCAACGAGCTGGCGCGTTTGCGTAACCGTAAGATCGGGTTTGTATTTCAGTCGTATAATTTACTGGCGCGCACTTCGGCGCTTGAAAACGTGGAGCTTCCTTTATTTTACAATTCAACTGTTTCGTCTGCCGAAAGAAAAGAAAAAGCAATAAGGGCGCTGGAGGCCGTGAAGCTGGCAGATCGTACGGGGCATATGCCTAACCAGTTATCGGGCGGGCAGCAGCAGCGGGTTGCTATTGCCAGGGCGCTGGTAAATGAACCGGTAATGATATTGGCCGATGAGGCAACCGGCAATTTAGATACCCGCACTTCGTATGAAATTATGACGCTGATGCAGGATTTGAACAGGCAGGGAAAAACCATTGTATTTGTTACCCATGAGCCGGATATCGCCGCTTTTAGCAGCCGCACTATTACGTTAAAGGACGGGAAAGTGATCAGGGACAGTAAAAATGAAAATGTACGATCGGCAAAGGAAGCGCTGGAAAGTTTGCCGGTTAATAATGACTATTAAAACGAAGTGAAATGAATTTCATTAACCTTTTCAGAATTGCCTGGAGAGCCTTATTGCGGAACAAGCTAAGGGCTTTTCTTACCATGCTGGGCATTATCATAGGAGTGGCTTCTGTAATAACGATGGTGGCTATTGGCGAGGGTTCCAAGCAAAGCATACGCAGCCAGTTATCGGGCATGGGTTCTAATATGATCAATATACGCCCCAGCAGCAATGTAACAGTTGGTGGTGGCGCCAGGCTTGGCGCTTCGGCCCTGCAAACATTAAGGGTTGAAGATGTAGACGCTATTAAAAAAAATGCGCAGTTTATTACGGCCATATCGCCGGGTGTTTCGGCTAACGGGCAGGTTATTAACGGGGCGCTTAACTGGCCTACTTCCATGCAGGGCGTTGCGCCGGATTATCTTTCCATACGCGAGTGGAAGCTCAGCGATGGCATCAACTTTACGGATAATGATGTAAAAAACTCGGCCAAAGTATGCCTGGTTGGACAAACGATCGTAGAGAATGTTTTTGCCGGCGAAAACCCCATCGGGAAGGTGATACGCTTTGGTAAAATTCCGCTGAAGGTCATTGGCGTTTTATCGGCTAAGGGTGAAAACACATTTGGGCAGGACCAGGATGATATTATTGTGGCCCCTTATACCACGGTGCAAAAAAGGATACTGGCTATTCCTTATGTGCAAACCATTTACGCATCGGCGATAGATGAAAAAAGCTCAGACACGGCAACGGCCGAAATAACCGCTATCTTGCGCAAACAGCATAAGCTGAAAGCAACCGATGAAGACGATTTCAGCATCCGCACCCAGGCAGAGCTGATCAGTACGATCAGCTCCACCAGTGAACTGCTCACCGTGCTGCTGGCGGCTATCGCAGGTATTTCATTAGTAGTAGGCGGCATTGGTATCATGAACATCATGTATGTGTCGGTAACGGAAAGAACTAAAGAAATTGGTTTGCGCATGTCTGTTGGCGGCAGAGGTATTGATATACTGCTCCAGTTTCTGGTAGAGGCCATTATGATCAGCATTACAGGAGGCATTATTGGTGTGGCGCTGGGTATTACGGCCGCCCAGTTGGTTAATATGATCCTGCAATGGCCGGTACTGGTGTCTAACTCGTCTATTCTTTTATCCTTCATGGTGTGTGCTATTACGGGAGTGTTCTTTGGATATTATCCCGCGCAAAAAGCATCGCGTCTCGACCCGATAGAAGCATTGCGGTATGAATAAAGGATTTGACGTTTGTAATTTGTTTTTTTAGTTTAGAATATAAAACAATAACGTGTTACTTTAACAGTATGGCATGAAAACAGGAAAGATGAATAATCTTTGGGTGCGGGTGGTGCTGCATGCAGCGGCATGGCTGATCGTATTTTCAATGCCTTTTTTATTAAGGCACTACCCCGCCGGCGAAGCGCGCCGGTTACCGGATGAAGATGGATTCTTTTATTTGAATAACCTTACCGGGCTGCTGTGGGTGGTTGTGTTCTACCTGAACGCGTATGTACTCACTCCCCGGCTGCTGTATGCTAAAAAATACCTTTCCTGCTTACTGGTATTTGCAGGTACTTTTGCGGCTATCCTGTTCATTCATGCGCTGCTTTTCCGGGAGCTCATTACTTCCCGCCCCTTTTTACTTTCTCATTCCATTATATTCAACCTTCTTCCTTTCGCATTGTCGGTTGCGGTAAGTACGGCTTACCGGATGATCATGGATAAGAACAGGTACGACCGGTTGCTTCAGCAAAAGCAGGAAGAAACCCTTAAATCCGAATTGTCGTTTCTCCGCTCACAGGTAAGCCCGCACTTCATGTTCAACGTATTGAACAATATACTTGCGCTGGCGCGTCTTAAAAGCGATCAGTTGGAACCTACTATTTTCCGGCTGTCTACCTTGCTACGCTACATGCTGTATGAAACCGCCGAGGAAAGCGTTTCACTGCAAAAGGAAATAGATTATCTGAACAGTTATATTGATTTGCAGAAGCAGCGAATAGGGGGTAAGATAAAATTAAGTGTGCATATTCCGCAAAACGGGGCGTATCACGAAATATCGCCCATGCTGCTGATACCTTTTATTGAAAATGCATTTAAACATGGCACGGGCAATATCAGGGATGCGCAGATTGATATTAGTCTGCTGGTAGAACAGGGGGTGCTTACCTTTGAGGTGAAGAACCGTTTTGATGCTTCCGGGAACGCCGAAAGTAAAGACCATACTTCGGGCATAGGACTGGCAAATGTAACGCGGCGTCTGAATCTCCTGTACCCGGAGCGCCATAGCCTGCTTATTACCAAAGAAGATGGCTGGTTTATTGTTTCATTGCAGATAAATCTTGCATAATGATAAGATGTATAGCGGTAGATGATGAACCCCTGGCTTTGCAACTGATGGAAGACTATATCAGCAAAGTGTCGTATCTGCAACTGGTGGCTACCTGCAACGATGCTTTTGAAGCCGGCAAAGTGTTGCAGGAGCAGGAGGTTGATCTTGTTTTTATAGACATACAAATGCCCGGGCTTACCGGCGTGCAGTTTATTAAAAGCCTTTCACGTCAACCCATGTTCATACTGGTAACGGCCTATGAAAAATTTGCACTCGAAAGTTATGACCTTAACGTGGTAGATTACCTGCTTAAACCCGTAGAGCTTTCGCGTTTTATTTTAGCCTGTAATAAAGCAAGAGACTTGTTTCAGTTCAGGCAGCAGAGCCCGGGCGCATCAGGCGATTACTTTTTCTTAAATGTAAACTATAGCCTCGTTAAAATAATGTTTGCAGATATTATATGGATAGAAGGGTTGAGGGATTATATTAAGCTGCATGTAAAGCTGCCGGGTAAGCCATTGGTAGCCCGTGTAAGTATGAAGGCGCTGGAAGATGAATTGCCCCCCGCCAAATTCATCCGCATTCATAAATCCTATATTGTTGCTGCAGATCATATCAGTGCGGTAAGGAAGAACAGTATATTTATAGGCGATATGGAATTGCCTGTAGGTGAAATATATAGAAAAGGAGTTGATTTGCTTACCAGACGAAAGCTATAGGATCATTTCAGGTGCCTGCATATCTTCTTACTGCTTCCCAAACAAAACCCGCCCGGCGGCGTAAACCCCGGGAAACGGAAAAATCATTACCATACATTTGTGCGCTGAACCTGCAAACAGGCTGTTTACTCAAAATTTCGGGCAAATACTAAAAAATATTGCAGGTTACAAGCCAATCGCCTATTTTTCAGTCATTGAACCGTTACGGGTCATTCATTAAATACGAACAGGGAGTAAATTGGGAATGGTAAACGATATCCGAAGCATGTGTGCGGTGGCAGTTTGTTTACTGCTGCTGGTTCCGGCAAAGGCGCAGTTGCCGGAGTATCATCTGCAGTTATTTGATTATCCAAGCGGTATCCGGCCCGATGCTATATCTGCCATAGACAAGGATCAAAAGGGCATGCTCTGGATTTTATACCGGTCGCAGGTACAAAGTTTTGACGGAAAAGAGGTCCAAAATTTCCGGCCTTCTCCCAGGGTGAACAGCATGCTTTGCGACAAGAAAGGACATATTTGGGTTTGCTCGGATAAAGAGGTATTTCTTTTTTCTGAAAAAACAGGAACATTTAACGCTGTGGCCATTGACGGCAATGAGGAAGGAATGAAGGTTGGACCCGTTATTGAGCTACCGGACAGGGAAATATGGATGCTTACCAACAAAGGCTTTTTTGAGTTCAGCCCGGTAAAGCAGGCGTTTACTAAAATGGATCAGTTCCTGCCAGCGGCAACCGGACTGCATACGGATATTTGTGTGGTATACCGCAATGTACTATTCGTGCATAATAATGATTTTATTTACCGCTACAATATAAATACCGGTGTTACAGACAGTATAGCCGGGGGACAGATCTACGGTATTTTTCCGGTGAGCGAAGACAGCGCGTTGATAAGCATGCGCTATGCTTCACCGCAATGGTACCGGTTTTCAACAAAAACAGTTACTGCCGCCTCGCTGGGTAACGGACTTTCCGGCTCTTTTAGTTTTAGAAACATGGCGGCCATTTCTCCTACCCGTTTTCTGATCGGTTCTTCCGAAGGGATTTTTGAATATGATGCGGCGAAAAAACAATTTTTAAAACAGCATTTTTTCCTGAACGGAAGAAAAGTTGCCACCAATGAGTATGCCAGCTTTATTTTTTATGATGAAGCGGAAGGCTATGCCTGGATAGCCACAACAGATGGTATTGCACGGTTCGCTTTCAGGAACCAGCCCATGGCGCTTATTAAGATAAGCCAGATGAACGATGAGATATCTGCCAATATCAATGATGTGCGTAAGATCATACAGGATGAAAAGGGAGATTTGTGGATAGCTACAGGCTATGGTTTTGCCTGCTGGCAAAAAAATGAAAACAAATGGACACTGTTTCCCCCTGCTAAGGATGACAGCACCAGGTTAAGCCATGAATCTATACGGGGAATGGTATACGATGGCAGGTACCTGATCCTTGGCCCTACCAATAAGGGGCTGTGGCTATTTGATATTAATACGCATCAGTACAGGCGTCCGGACTATGATTCGGACGAAACAAAAAAAATAAGCGAAAGAGATTTTGTAAATGATATTACCACATTACACAATGGTGATCATGTTATTGTTGCCAATCGTGCAATATATATACTGGATGGAAAAACTTACCTGCTGCGGCGGCTTAGCCATCCGGCAGTGGAAAAAGGAGCAGCGAGTTTTTGCGCCCAGGGAGGAGATGGAATAGTGTGGATTGCCACGGTTACGGGCGTATACTGCTTCAACGCAGAGATGAACTACCTGTTAACCGTACCTGAAGATTTTAAAAGCAATGTAATTACCCACGGCTATAGCGGGTTTATAATGCAGGATAATGGTTTGCTGTTTTCATCTACAAAGGGATTATATACCCTTTACTATGAAAATGGAAATGTAGTGAGTAAAAAAATAACCACTGTTTTTGACAACATGGGTTTGTATACGGTTTACCGCGACAGGCAGGGAATTATTTGGGCCAGTTCTGAAAATGGTATTTACCGCTTTGATCCCAAAACGTCTAAGCTGAATCTTTTTGACCGTTCCGATAATATACAGGGTTATGGCTTCAACAGCAATAGCTGGTTCAGGGACAGGGATGGTATTCTTTATTTTGGAGGACTGAACGGCATCAATTACTGGCAGCCTGAAACGTTCTCGGCCCCCTACCAGTCATTTGAAGCCTATATTAGCAAAGCAAGGATTGGCAACATGGATTATTCTATGTATGCTTTTGATACCCTGGGGCCGGTTAATTATTCAGACAGGTCAATGGGAGTAGTATTTGCTGCGGTATACTTTAATAACCCCGAGAAAGTAAGGTACCGGTATAAGCTCACCGGGCTGGATACAGACTGGAAAGAGATCGGCAACGGCAATATTGTGCGTTTTTCGTCGCTGGCGCCAGGCAGCTATCTCTTAGAAATGGAAGCGAGCCTGAACCAGGTTGACTGGAAAAAGGCGAACAATACCCTTTCCTTCCGGATCCTTAATCCTTTTTGGATGACCTGGTGGTTCATTGCATTGTGTATTTTGCCTGTAGCGGCTGTTATAATGCGTGTAATTTTAAATCACAGGCGAAAGATCAATATGCATAAGGAGGAGCTGGAAACCGCGCAGGCCATCAATTATTTTTCCTCCAGTATTTATGAAGCCAATGATATAGAAACCATCCTGCCTCATGTAGCCAGGCATTGTACAGAGCGCTTTCGTTTTGAAGACTGTGTAATATATACGGTAGACAGGAAGGCAAAAGTATTAATACAAAAGGCGGCTTCCATAGCCGGAACGGGTATAAGCCAGCCTGCTGAGGTTTCCGCAGAAAGCGGTATTGCCGGGCGGGTGGCGCATTCGGGCAGGGCGGAGATCATTTATGATGCCGCCAGGGACGCACGGAATAAAGATATTGAAGGACGCATACTTTCAGAAATTGCCGTTCCTGTAGTTACCGACGGAAAAGTGTGGGGCGTTATATATTGCGGGCACACCAAAAAAGAGTTTTTTACGCAAAAACATTTATCGGTGCTTACCACCATTGCTTCACTTTGTGCCAATAAGATCATAAAAATAAAAGCCAACAGGGAAAAGGCGAAGGCCGAATCGGTGCTTATGAATACGCGTCAAAAAATGGCGGAGGCTGAAATGCAGGCTCTAAGAGCGCAGATGAATCCTCATTTCATCTTTAACTGCCTTAATTCCATTAACCGCTACATTGTAAAAAGCGACCAGGCAACGGCATCGCTGTACCTTACCAGGTTTGCCCGGCTGATACGGCTGATATTAGATAATTCCAATAATAAGTCTATTACCCTGGCCAGCGAGCTGGAAGCCCTAAAGCTATACGTTGAAATGGAAGGTATCCGGTTTGAAAAAAAGTTCACCTGTGATATCAGCTTTACCCCTGAAGTGTATCCCGAAAGTGTATATGTGCCGCCATTAATTATACAGCCTTATGTAGAAAATGCCATCTGGCATGGCTTATTGCATAAAACAACGGAAGGTTACTTATCTGTTCACATCAGCCGCAAAGGAAATGATATACTGCAATGTATTATTGAAGACAATGGTGTGGGCAGGAAGAGGGCTAAAGAATTAAAAAGTAAAACAGCGGCTTCCAGGAAATCGCTGGGGATGCAGCTAACCGAAAGCAGGCTGGTATTAATGGGCCGGCAGGCAGGGCTGAATGCTTCAGTGGGTATTGAAGATATGGAGGACGAGTATGGAGGGGCGCTGGGAACAAAAGTTACACTGAACATTCCTGTAGATGAAACTTAAAAATAGCTGATATGATAAAATGTGTGCTGGTAGATGATGAAACGAACGCGCTTGAAATGATGGAGTGGCTGCTGAAAACCTATTGTCCGCAGGCTGATATTGTGGCAATGTGCAATACCGCTGAAAAAGGTATTGAAGCCATTAACAGACATAAGCCCGATGTAGTGTTCCTGGATATTGAGATGCCCAGGATGAATGGTTTTGATATGCTGGAGCAGGTTAAGAACTTAACGTTTGAGATCGTGTTTTGTACCGCCTACGATCAGTTTGCTATAAAAGCTTTTAAATATGCCGCGTTAAATTATTTATTAAAGCCTGTTGATCCCGATGACCTGAGAGCAACCATGCAACGGGTAGAAGAAAAAAGAGCTGTACCCAGCAAGGAGCAGTTTGCGCTGTTGCTCCAGCATATTAACCGCCCCCCAAAATCAACACCTTCCCGTATTGCACTTACTACAGGCGACGGACTGATATTTGTGGCTACCGGAGAGATCATTTATTGCAAGGCGGAAAGCAATTATACCAATGTGGTGCTCACGGGCGGCCGAAAGATCATGGTGTCGAGGGTGCTTAAAGAGCTGGATGAAACGTTAAGCGGCCCCGATTTTTACCGGGTACACAGCTCCTTCCTGATCGGTATCAATCATGTAAAAAAATTTGTTCGCGGCGAAGGCGGGTATATTGTTATGGATAATGATGATAATATAACGCTTTCCCGTAGCCGCAGGCAGGAGTTCATGGAGCTTTTTTCCAGGTTCTGAACAGGGGTGCAACAGGCTGTAGCCCCTTTTATTTTCTGCACCGCTTTTATTTTTTGAGATATCGGACTTTTTGGCAGCAGGCAAAATTGTGCTCTTATGCAAATGCGTTTTCCTGTTTACCCGCTTCCGGCAACGAAAAGGATAGCCCATTTTCGGCTAATTACACAGGGAATAATACCGATTACTAAAAAGAACGGCAAAGCCTCTTTACTTTCAAAATAGCATGATACATTTGATCAGGTTTTTCATAGGATATTGGATTTTAAAAGCGGGGTGCATTTTTATGCTGCCCCTTTTTTTTGCCTTTTTTTAACCTCGGTTCGGAGCAAAAACCGGGCGGAACAGGTCAGTGCTCAGACAGCTTTAGGTATGGGTAGAAAAAATAATATGAAGTGTGTTCTATAGCCAAATCCAATAATGGTGAGTGAGTTGGGAATAGTGAGAAGTGAGCGGTTCCTGTTTCACATTTCCCTTCTATCGTTTCGTGGTGTGAGATGCGGGAAAGGTGAAATTCACCCCATTGTCCATCCACTCTTTTTTTTACATCCTTTCAATTTTCACGATATCTATAGTCCACAACAATGCCATTTACGCTCATCTTCTGTCCTTCGTAACTGATCGTACCGCCGGTGGGCACACTAACGATCAGGGCTGCCTGCTGCGCAGGAAGTTTTATTTGTACGTAAGATGAAACATTGCGTGCAATAAACTGTGCCGACACAGTATTGTACAGGTCAACACTTTTACCCTTCTCTATGTTTATTAAAACCAGTTTATCTTCAGCATAGGGATTATAGTATAAATAAGAGGGATACGCCTTGTCGTGATAAAAATCTGTGGCCAGCACATTTAATTGTAAAATGCCGGGAACATTGGTAGCACGGATAATGCTGCCGAATATACCTGCATGGGCGCTTCCATAAACACTGAACTGCGATTCCTGCGGATTTTTACCGGCCACCCATAGTGGTCCGTCGCCCTGTGCAACAGGCGCAGGTATATTTTCATGTTGCGGGTAAGATGATTTGCGGATCATGCCTTCATACCCGATCACATCTTTGGTAACACCGGCCAGTTGCGGAATGGTTTCATGCTCATCGGGCATATACTGAGGATAAAAAAATCTTGCAGCATTGGCGGCATTCAGCATCCACTTGCCAATAGCGATTGCATACGACTGATCATAGCGCACCAACGGTACCAGGGGCCATGCAGCATCATAGGTATTCATTAAAAAGCCATAGCCTCCATGGTCAACGGTACTGCCCACAATGCCCGATATATCCATGCCATTCCAGTTGCCGGTTAAAACACCCCAGCCTTCCCTGCAAATGGCGGTGCCGTCGAAGGTCCAGCCCAGCATTTTATTTACATCATACTGCATTCCCTGTTCTGCATTTATTCTTGCAGATAAATAGGCGCCAAAAGGCATCAGCAGTTCATAGGTAGGGTTTAACGATTGGGATTGCAATGCTTTCAATGCGCTCATTGCACCTTTTAAATAGCGTTCATCACCAAATTTTTTATATGCTGCATATAATACCCATGCATGACCCGCTGCTGCATCGGGCTGTGCACAGATGTTATTTTTCATGGGCGTCATTTTGCCATAATCGAAATAAGACCAGTTATAGTTCCCGTTCAGCACAGAATCGGCTGCGTAAAACTTTTCTGCTATGCGCTTTGCTATTTCGCTAAAGCCAGGTTCGTTGGGATACTGATCATAAATAGCGTAGAACAGCACATTGGGATATACATCGTACCACCAGTCGCGGGCGTATCCTCCGCCCAGGAGCGCCACTTCGGGGCAGGTGTTGTTCATCATAATATCCCAACCGGTTTCTCTGTTGAAATAATTTTTCAGCATGCCCACATAATTGAGGCCCTGCTGATCGCTCTTGTCAATACCTGCCAATGTGCCGCTCATAACAGCGCCCATTGTTGCCAGCGCTTCATGAAACATGCCTTTGTTATTGGCCGGTCCCTGGCGCACATCACCGATAGCCGTATACAGGCCAACCACTGTTTGAGGAAAATTTTTTTCACTGCTGTCTTTCCATACCAATGGCCAAAATTTTCCTTTGGCATTAAAATCATATACCGTACTGTCAAATTTCAATGCCAGCTTTTGATAATCTATGATCTCCAGGGGCTGTGGCAGGTTGGCCATCTGGTCAACACGCTGAATATCCTGTTGCTCAACGGGTAGGCCGCCGGGTTGCTTGCAGGAGATAAACAAAAAGCAGGTGAAAACAATTTTTAAAAGGCTATGCATAATAATTTCAACTTTTCTGTATGTAATCTACCGCTTTCTTTACAACACTTACAATGCTTTTCGGAGGCGTATGACAAATTGTACCAGAAGCCATTGGACAACAGTACTAACTCTGAACCCGACTACGGCATTTATTATCATCATTGATTAATTGGTAGTTCTATCGCTGAAATCACAGTAGCTTAATCAGAGCTCCCACCGGAAAATGAGGGGTATCCGTTTTCCGGCCCCCGCCCCCGTCCGACTGGCACCGTCCGGGCGGGCGAACGACGTTCAGTCGGGCGGGGCTTTTTTGGTTACTTTTTTTCCGCAAAAAAAGTGAAAAAAAACAGTCTAACCCAAAATATAATTAGCAACTGACTAAAAACAGTAAGCTCATTAAGATATCATATAAGAATGAATGTATGTATGTATATTTCTATGAGGTGAGTGCAACTTGCCATACGCTCGTCTTCCGGAAAGATTTTTGATGCTCCGGAAGAAAAAATACAAATCACTTTATTTTATTAAACCGCAGGTGCATGATCCTGCCATCGTTTACCTCGAACCCAATTATTTTATTATTATTGGCTGTGATCGTTTTTAAATGTCTCATCCACCAGTGATCGGTAAAAAGATGATCGTTTCCCACCAGCTTCAGCTTGCTGTCGTTATACTTATTGCTGGTCAGCACCAGTTCATGATCTTTTACAACGATGGTATACTTACAATCCAGCTCGGGGCAGTAATATACGCCTGCATACTGCTGTAGTTGTTGCGCTGTTTGCATACTGTCGGTGGTATATTTTACCAGCAACCGGTTATTATCCGGCCAGTATTGATTTACCTGCACACTTTTACCGGGTGCTGTACTGAATACGAATTTTATCCCGGGTGATTTGGCTACGGTAAAGCTGTCTTTCAGTCCCGGGTACAACAGATCTGAGTTCCCGTAACGCTCCCAGTACAATTTGTGGTTGCGCAGTGCAAAGCTGAACTGTGCGCCATCTTCCGAAATAAAATTACCCGTGAAATTTTTTGCACGCGCTTCATCTGCTATGGTGGCCCGGCTGCTGTCAATCCTCATGTCTGCATTTACTTTAGCTGATGTGTCTTTGATGAACAGATCAACCAACTGGTAAGTCTTTTCATATGTATTTACTTCGCCAAGGTTACTGAAAACCATAAAACCCATTTTCAGCTCCGGAAATACGGTGAGCCATGTTCTGAACCCTGCATCTCCGCCGGAATGTGAATATTGTTTAAAGCCTTTGTATGTATCCGAAACAATGCCCAGCGCATAGTTCAGCTCCACGCCATTGTTCAGCTTTCCTTTCTGCACCAGTTGATCAATATCGGCGGATGTGCCTGCAACAGGGGTATAAAAGTTCATCACCCATTTTGAAAGATCGTTGATGCTGGTAAACAAACTGGTGGCGCCTGCATTGGAATAGGAGAGTACGCTGTTGGAAAATGTAAAGAGGTTTTTTCGCTGGTAAGAGTAAGCGCGGTTTTGCTCGATCTCGGTATAGTCATCGTGAAAATGCGTTTGCTTCATGCCCAGCGGTTTAAATATAGCAGAATCTGTGAACCTGCGGAGCGACTGACCTGTAACTGCTTTCACAATTTCCGCCAGCATGGTAAACCCGCTGTTGGAATAGCTGTATTTTTCTCCCGGCTTAAAATTCAATGCCTGCTGTTTGTGCAATACTTTTACAATATGCTCCTGGGTGATCACATCGTCTAAACGGGTGCCTGCAATGGCCAGCAACTGCCATTGATCGCGGATGCCGCTGGTATGATTGAGCAGGTGGCGGATCGTGATCTTTTCTTTGAGGTCAGGAAACCAGGGCAGGTACTGATGAATGTCATCATCTAATCGAAGCTTTCCCTGCCTGGCGAGCAGCACGATGCTATAGGCCGTAAACTGTTTGGATACCGAAGCCATATGAAAAATGGTTTCAGGAGAAATAGGGATACCATACTCGAGGTTGGCCATACCATATCCTTTGGCGTAGATCAGCGAATCGTTGCGTACTACGCCAATGGCACAGCCGGGTGTATTGGGATTGTTCCACTGGCTGAAAAGCTTATCAATTTTTTGCGCAACCGAATCGGGAATGCTTTGTGCCGTTGTATTATTTAGTGCCAGCAATAAAAAGGCAAAAGCAGCAGGGAGCTTGATGGATAGGTTCATACAGCATCATTGTGGGGCAAATATAATGGATTGGG
>CAYVEI010000055.1:0-25138 GCA_964450515.1 uncultured Terrimonas sp.
CGGTTAACGGCAATGGAGAGCCCGAAAGGAACTCCTCCCCTTTCGCGCTATAGGTAGCGCCATCGGGTTCAAGATGAATGGCATATATAATACCAAAGCTCCAGTCAAAAGCAAACAAAGTATTCTTATATTTTTCAGGAAACCGTGCGTTTCCGCTATACATCAGGTTAGTGGGCGAACCCTGCCCGATGTTCATAACAGGCGATAAATTATCCGGGTAAGCCGGCGACCATTTGCTGTTGCCTGTGCGCCAGCCAAATTCGCTGCCATCGGTTACATGGCAAATGCGTGTAGGGCGATACCAGGGCGTACCAAAATCCCATTCCATATCCGAATCGTAAGTAAACAAATCGCCTGCCGCGTTAAATGCTATATCAAAGGCATTGCGATAGCCTGCGCTGATCATTTCCCAACGATTGGTTTCAGGGTCAACTTTGGCAATCCATCCGCCGGGCGCTTTACGGTCAACCGCATGCCCGTTGGGGTCTGTTATTAAAGGAAAAAGATTATCCTCTTTCCAGTTTGAAGGTAAGTGGTAGGCATCCAAAGGTGGTACATCGGTATGATTACCTATAACAACATAAATGGATTTTTTGTCGGGCGACAGTATTACACTGTGCGGGCCGTGCTCCCCTTCTCCTTTCAGCGCCTTCAGTAAGGTTACTTTATCAAACTGGTCATCGCCATCCGTGTCTTCCAAACGATACAAACCGCTTGTTCTGCTGGATGCATCATTGTTCAGGTTATTGACCATTACATACAAACTGTTGAAAGCGTATAATAAGCCATGCGCGAACCCGATACCCACTTTCTTATTGGTGGTATCATTTACAAGGGTAGGATCATTGGGTATAACCAGTTTTTCAATAGTTGCTTTACCCGTATCTCCCACAGCCGGTACCACCAGGCGGTATAAAGCGCCATACTGGTCGGAGGCAATGATGCGTCCTTTATCATCAAAGGTCATGGAAACCCAGGAGCCATCCTCATTTTCCGAAGGACCAAACAACCGCTCGGCCTTAAAGCCGGGCTGCAATTTTAACCGCTCTACTTTGGGATCATCAGAAACGGTGGTTTCAGGGCTTTTTCCATCTTTGCAGGAAAAAAGCACAAGGGCGAAAGCAGCAATCGCTACAAATGATTTCACTGGCGAAAAGTTTAGATACATAATTAAGCATTAATATTTACTTATAAATTCCCGGCAATCCGGGCAGGAACTTTTTCAGTACTTCCAAAGATTAGTATTTTCTTTTAATGAACCTACCTGTACTGTAGGGTGCTTTGTTTAAAGATGCGCAGATTACCTTATATTATATGCCAGGAGATTAAACAGGCAACGGCATACGTTAAAGGTTAAACTATTTGTCAAAATAAGCTATTTTTTGAAATCAGGCCTGCTTTTTACGCATTACCCGGAAAATAATGATGCGGAGTCATCATTCATTAATTGCACTCTATAACACAAATCATCCTGTAAAAAAACTGCCAGCCCTGTTAAAGCTGGCAAATACTGAAATGCGTATGGCCTTTTATGTTAGTCAAGATATGCGTTATAGACCGGCTTGTAACCCATGAGAAAGGAAAAGGGGGTAAGTATTCCAAAAATAATTTTTTGAACGGCGTAGGGTGGTTTTGCCAGCCGGAATTCATCAGAAAAAAAATTTGCCGTTGCCGCTATTTGTAAAATACCGGGCATCCCGTCTTCATTTGTTTTATTATCATTGGCTAACCCGGTAAATGTTTCCAGTAAATTTTCGGATTTCATGGCAGGGCGAACTTTCCAGTTCACTATTGTTTTACTATCCGAACGGTTCCACATAGAATGGATTTTATTACGGGGTATATGCAGGCTGTCGCCTTCTTTTAAGGTTATCGTTTGTGCATCTATTTTTACAGTAAGCTCGCCCGATACAACCGTAAAATCTTCTTCCTGGCAGGGATGATAATGGGGAGGCGGTTCTTTTGACTCCGGACCAAACCCGGATTCCATTTCAAGCAATGCCCCATTGGTATCTTTGGCGGTTTGAATAAAGCGGATGACCTGCCCGGTTTTGGAATTAGAAATTATTTTATTGCTGATTGCCATACTGGTTCATTTTAAAATAAAGTTACCCGAAAAAAAAATTATTAATGAAAAGGACACTGACAGGTAAAATTCAAATCCGAACTTAAAGTCCGAAATCCGAGGAAAAGCACCAAGAACCAAATCACAAGAACCAAATAAATACAGATGTTTCGTACCATGGCTGGCGAAATTCAAATCAGAAGGCTTAAAATCCGAAATCCGAAGCGAAATACAACCATAAACCGTAAACTGCAAATTAAAAAAATCCGAAGCGATCTCAACGGTAAACCAAAAACAATAAACTACAAATCACAAAACCCGGGAGGAGGGTTCACCCTATCGTTAATTACGGGAATCTGACGGCTGACACCTGATAATTCCTACTTTATCTCATCCGCCCATTGCTGCACAAATATCCTTGCCGGTTCTATTACTTCCTTTCCTGCCCGGAAAGCCATTTTCCACCTGTTGCTCTTTCTTTCATAGTCAGGATTTACAAATAGCTGCTTCCCGTTTTTTTCAGTAAGCGCTGCATCAAAATCTATATTGCTCATTTCATCAAGGAATTTTTCCGCGGCTTCCCCGTCTTCACTAATCAGGCTCGAAAGGGAATTAAGGCTGTTGAACAAAAAATGGGGGTTAACCTGGCTCTTTAAACCCAGTAACCTGCTCTGGGTATATGCTTTCGACAGTTTTTCCGTTTCCTCCATACTTTCCTTCCAGCTATCATACCGTGCCACCCCTTCCATTAAAAAAGTAAGAAAAACATTAATGATACCCAAACCAATACAGCTCCATACAAAAGCCCGCTCGCTAAAAGTATAGTCCAGCAGGTCTATTTTTTCGTACAACCTGAAAAGTGTATACAAAAAAAGTACCGTAAACAGCCAAAAAACAAGGATCATGAGGGTTAGCCTTTTAGTTACCTGCCATTCTGCCGGCAGGCGTTTTTTTAAAGCTACCGCTACAAAACCGCATAATATAAAATCAATACATATCCCTCCCCAGCCTACTGTTGCTGCTACCACAAACACTTTCCATTCTGAAAAGAACCGGCTCCCAAAAATGACACTGTTTACAATGCATATAAAAGGAACGGTTACCCAAAACATTACACTGTAATCCCTGGTTGTATATTGTGGTAATCGGATCCTCATATTGTTTTTACAAATTACCAACTTTTCCCGGTTTCACCTGTTTCTGCAAAATGAAGGGAAAATCAGGATGCATGAATTGAGTAAAAAGCGGTATGAATTGTATCAACAATTATTTTACAGCTATTTTACAGCAGCCCATTGCTGCGGCGCCGGCACAATATTTTGTACAGGATTCGTAGACTGTAAAAAAGTAAACACCGCTTTAATATCAGCGTCGGTTAACTGCCCAAAATTGGGCCATGGCATGGGGGGCAATAACGGCCTGGTATTATCCAATCCCTTAAATTTTCCTTCACGAAGCGCCTTTTTGAACTGTGCTTCCGACCAGTTGCCGATGCCGGTAGGATCGCTGGTAAGATTGGCAGCGAATGAAACACCCCATGGCCCGGCGGATGCTGTAAGATCCGGGTTAAAAAGAACCCACCCTTTTTTTATTTCATCGCCATTTACTGCAGCCAAAGGCATATCCTGCCGGTATCCCGAAAGCCTTAATTCCGGGATCACTTCAGGTCCATGAGCCCCCATTCTTTTGGGCGAATGACAGTCATCGCAACCCATTACAGTAACCAAATAAGCGCCCCGTTTGGTAAGACTGTCTTTGGTGATTGCCGGAGGCGGTATTTCCGCAGCGCCCCGGGTATTACAACTTATAATAATAGCGGTAAACCCTAAACACAGGAGCGTAATAATAAAAACGATTGTACGCATAACAATAACATTAAGCATTAATAAAAACATGTTAGTGCAAAAGTATAAAGGACGTTTACCTGCTCCTATAACAGGATGTATGAAATGCTATTACTGCCTGATGAACTGTTTAAATGAAAAGCAGGAATTTTAGTTAAACATATCCAAACGCCAAACCTGTGGCATATACTTTGCGCTACGCTGAATGTAATAATATGCTATGGAGAAAGTTAAAAAAAAGACAATGCAACCCTATACGCCTACCTCAAAAATGATAACGGTTTATTCCCGCAGTGAGCGGTCTTCTGAAACTGAACAAACGAAACCGGTTTTTACTTTATACCCTAAAGTGCAAATGCCGGCAGAGCCTCATGGTTATTTAAAGGCGAATGAACACGACTGTTTTTAACAGGATGACACGATAATGGTATAATAATTGAAACCTCCGGGTAAACAATGAGTATGCGTAAACAAAAATGGTTTCCTGTAATGATTTTGATCGCTGCTACTCTTTTATTCAGTGGCTGCACGGTAGTAGAAGGTATTTTTAAAGCGGGTATGTGGTGGGCGTTCTTTTTGGTGGCGCTTGTTATTGTGCTCATCCTATGGATTGTATCAAAGACCAGGAAGAAATAAGCAAACGCTATTTGTTTCCGGTATATAACAGATTGCTTTCAGGCACCACTTTATCCGGCAATATCCTAAATAAAATTCGGGTTGTGTATGGAAAGAGATTGTAAAAATAATTCCCCTTGTGATTCACCAATGCGATATAACAGGATAAGGTATTCGTCAAAGCATTTTTTTTCATATATACCGCTCTACCATTTCAAGCAGGTACTTTACTTCAAAAGGTTTTTCAATATAAGCGTCTGCTCCCGCTTCTTCAGACAACTTATCAATATGGGGATTCGCTGAAATCATAATAACAGGTAAATGAGATGTTGTTCTTTGCTCCTTCAAATACCGGCAAATGTCAATGCCATCAACACCGGACAATTGTTTATCAAGCAAAAAAAGATCAGGGATATCAAACTTATTATTCAGGAGGTCGTTGCCATTCGTTATCAATTGTACATCATAGCCTGCTGTTTCAAGAATTATTTTGAAAATATCCCGTATCCCGGGATCGTCATCAGTAACCACTATGTTTTTCTTTTGGGGAGTACTTTCCATAAGGTGAATGATTGATCTATATTGTAAGGATCATGTTAATTGAGCAGCCGGTAGTCTTTTTTAAATACAGGTTTCAATAAGCTTACCATATGAATACGCCCCTGCACCGATACCAATAAATCAACCTGGATATCAGTAGTTATAAGTTCATTATAATATCCCAAAACATTTTCCGACAAAAAAAGGTCTTTGGAAATCGTTATTACCTTAATCCCGTATTGTTGCTTTAATTCCCCGGTTATATTACTCAACCCTTCATGGTCTCTTGCCATTATTACCAGGTTAAATCCATCTTTTGCAAAAAGATCAGCCAGTCCATAACCTTCTTCGCCTGCCGCTCCCGTAATTAATGCATAGTGAAGATCTGCCTCCATTACAAATATTTTATTGAAGTAAACAGGATTTATAAAACTATTATTGTGCCGGTAACGGTGAAATGCGAAAGAAGATGAAAAATAGCGGAATCAATGAACTCCCGGATGACCCTGGCATGCAGGGCTTATTTGTGGCTCTCTGTCGTCAGTTTTTTCGCGGTAGTACTGCAATCTGTTTGCGCTTATGAGGGCGAGGATGCAGCCTGATATTCCTGATTTTCTTGTAATTTTACTTAATGTGCAATACGGAATCGCTAAGAGAGCTGCTTATTTTTGCAATAACTTTCAGATCGTCTAAAAAAACGGAGAGTGGTAGATTTTTATTGATGACGCCTGCAAATCTTTTTTTGTACAAGACAGGATTATCAACAATTACCACTACCCCATACCATCTTTTCAGTATTTCAGCTATTTCAACAATATCCGCTTCGTCAAGGTAACATAATCCCTCCTGCCAGCTTAACGTCACTTTGGCGTCAAACGTCTGTTCTGTAAAATCATTCCCGTCAAAAATAATTTGCTTTCCGGCGCTCAATGATTGAGTTTTATCGGCTCCTGTAAAATTTATTCCTCCTTCAATTAACGACACTACTGTTTTGGTGGTTTGATAAGTATTTACATTAAATGTTGTACCCAATACTTTTACAGTACTTCCCGGAAGACGTAAAATAAATGGCCTGGATTCATCTTTTGCTATTTTACAATACGCTTCCCCCGTTATAGTAATTTCTCTTATACTGTCATTAAAGTAAAAAGGGAAACCAAGAGTGGTCTGGGAGTTCATCCAGATCTTGGAGCCATCGCTTAATGTTATTTTATAGTTCTTTCCGGTAGGTACAAATACAGAATTTATACCCGTGACCTGTTTGTCTTTAACAACGTAGGTTACACTCATTCCATCGTTATCAAAGGATGCCGGGCCGGTATTTATGATTTCTTTCTCGTTACTTAAACTGATGATCTTTCCATTCGCCAGTTGTATTTGTACATTCCCGTTTTTATTAAAGCCTTCTGCTACAGCTTTCGTATCATTTTGCTGTGGAAAGAAGAAAAACCAGCTCATAAAAGCTGCTCCGGTGAATACTGCGGCAATAGCAGCATATTTTCTTACCCATAATCTTTTCTTTTTAGCCTTCAAATGATATTCCAATGCCAGGTCTTTCCAGTAACCGGGTTCGTCTGCTTGCCGGAAACCGTTCTCAACCTGCGAGGCCGGCAGTTTGGAAATCATTTCTTCATAGGCGGTCTTGAATTCAGGATCGGTCAAAAGCAGACTGTCAAATTCAAGACATTCATCATCCGTTAATGCATGGATAATCTTACCCAGTAGCAGGCGTTGATGATATTCGGATACATTTATCATACAGGATGAATTATAAAGTTATTGTTGCTGACAGTCATAAAATTTATCCCTCTTTTTGCAAAGACGACCTGAGTTTTTTCAGCGCCCGGTCCATATGTGTACTGATGGTAGACTGGCTGATGCCAAGCTTAAGCGATATTTCTTTATAGCTTAAGCGGTTTATATAATGCAATTGAAACACTTTTGACGACATGGGAGATAATTGTTCTATAGCTGCATTTAATTCTTTACCCAATTCGTAGTTCTCAACCCGGGCATACCCATTTTCATAAGCGGGTGGAAGTAAATCTTTTTTCAAAGACAAAAAGTGCATCTGTTTTCTTTTGAAATTGATAGCATTATTTTTAATGGCTTTTAACAAATAATATTCAATGGATACCGTTATTTTCTGATAAAGACGGTTTTCCCAAAATTCTGCAAAGAGATCCTGCACAAGGTCTTTTGCATTTTCTTCACTTTCCACTATATACAGTGCCAAAACAAACAGTTTCTTTCTTAGTGTAACATAAACATAGTTGAAAGCTTCTATATCCCGTTCCTGCAGGGATGCAACTAATGTATCATAGTTTGAATAATCCTTGGCGAAGTTCATTTCAAAATCTTATTACAGGGTCAAAAGGGAAATCGGCCGGTGAGACAAAATTAGACGGATACAGCGATCTTTAAAAGTAAAAATATTTTTTTTTCTTGTAGTGAGAGTCACTTACTTTTTTGTCTTAGCTATACCGTCTTATGACATGGTGAGCCTTCCGGGCGGAGGTTTTACCGTATATCATCAACGGGTATATAATCCTTAAGCAACTGAATTAAAGTTTTAAAACCAAAACGCACATTAAACATGACTTGTTTATCACCCTAAAAAAGAATACCCTCCCAATGTTTGACTGCACGGGAGGTACCGGTCTTAATCTACATTTCTAAATTAAAACCATAATGCAATTTATGCAAAAAACGATGTTTTTTTGTATCGGGTGTTCTATACCCAATACAGTAAGATCAAATAACTTCAAATTTATCATGAAGGTAAGTACCTGTTTATTTTTGTGTATCCTCTTCGTTACTCATTTACTCATTGCTTCTCCGGGTAAAGCGCAGGGAAACATTGATACCAGGATCGACCTGGATTATAGAAATGTAAAGCTCAGAAATATTTTAAAGTCAATTGAGTCGAAAGCGGACGTTGTAATCATGTACGAATCCACCCAGCATCCTGTGAACCAGAAAGTAAGCATATCTGTGAGGCAGATGCCGGTGAGAGAGGTGTTGGATCTGTTACTGGTTAAAAGACAATTAAAGTGGAATCTCGTGCGGGGGAATGTCATCCGCATACAGGAAGCGGCGGATTCTTCCACAAATACTATTGAACTACCCGTTATTTTCCCCGAGCCTGCTTTCCCTCCGAAAATGATTCGCGGGAGGATCGTAAATGAAAACAAAGAACCGGTGGTAGCTGCCATTATGATCAAGGGAACCAACAGGGGAACCACATCTAATGCAAACGGAGAATTTGAGT
Source organism: uncultured Terrimonas sp. (assembly GCA_964450515.1). GTDB lineage: Bacteria > Bacteroidota > Bacteroidia > Chitinophagales > Chitinophagaceae > Agriterribacter. The sequence continues at coordinate 8,336 of CAYVEI010000055.1, forward strand.
TGAATAACGTTGAAGACAACGCTGTGCTGATCATTACAGCTACCAATATTCAAACGATAGAGCTGGTGCTGTCTGAATATGCACAATACAAATCTGGAGTGATCCCCATTGCTGTTAAAATGCTTTCTACCGAGATGGGTGAAGTGGTATTAGTAGGTTATGGAACACAAAAGAAGGTTAACCTTACCGGAGCAGTAGCACAGGTTAGCGGCAGGGTTTTGGAAAACAGGGGCATCACCAATATTGGTCAGGGATTGCAGGGGGTGATCGGAAATCTATATATAACAACCACTGCAGACCCCGGAGGCATTGGAACACCTGCATCTTTTAACGTAAGGGGCGTTACCAGCCTGAATGGCGGAGGTCCCCTGTTCATAGTGGATGGCGTTCCCACAGCCTCCATTGACAACCTTAATCCTTATGATATAGAAAACATAACGGTGTTAAAGGATGCCGCATCGGCAGCAATATACGGCGCCAGGGCGGCTTACGGAGTAGTGCTGATCTCAACCAAGAAAGGAAGAAAAAGCGAGCATATTGCTGTTATGTATGGTTCTATGCTTTCATGGTCTGCTCCAACCGTACTTCCCAGAATGGCAAATACAGTGGAATTTGCGAACGCCTACAACGATGCCAATAAAAACAGCGGGCTTCCCTCAGCTTTCAGCGATGAGCAAATTGCAAGGTTCAGGCAGTACATGGAAGACCCAGCCAGTATCCCCGTCACTACTCCTAATGCTAACGATCCTAATTTCTGGGGATGGGATAATGCAAATAACAATGTAGACTGGTTTAAAGAATATGTAAAACCATGGGCGCTTAACCAAAAGCACGATCTTTCCATAAGCGGCGGCACAAAAAATACTACCTATTATACTTCCCTGGGTTTCCTGGATCAAAACGGACTTTTAAGATATGGCAATGATAATTTCAAGAGATATAATGTTTCAAGCAATGTGCATACTGAGCCTGCATCATGGATGAAGTTGGATTTCAGGATGCGCTTTGCAAAAAGCATTACAGACAATCCATTCCCCTATGCAAATCTTACCGGTAACTGGTTCCATTTAGCCGGAACAAGGCTACCTTTCTGGCCGGTACGCAATCCCGATGGACAGTTAAGTAATATTTCTGCCGTTCCCTTCTTTAATTCCGGCGGCAGAAGTATCACAGACGGTCAGGACCTCTGGTTAACAGGCGCTGCGGAAATAGAGCCGGTCAAAAATTGGAAAATCAACTTAGACTATTCATGGAATCAGTACAACAGCAAAGTTTCCAACCACGATGCCTTTGTATATGCCTACGCGGTAGACGGATCGAAATACATTATAGGAAATGGACAGAATTCGATCAGCGAGAGCGCTTCATCGAATCAATATAGCTCCTTCAATGTATATACATCATACGACAAGCAGCTATCAAAGCACTATGCAAAAATACTTGTAGGACAGCAACTGGAAGTGAGTAAGTTCTTTACGTTGTCCGGCACCCGCAGAGACCTGATTACCGATGCCATTCCTTCCATGGGTGTTGCAACAGGAACACAATTGACCAGTGATGCTATTTCTCATTGGGCTACCTCGGGATCATTTATCCGCTTCAACTATAACTTTGATGAACGGTACCTGGTGGAATTCAATGGCAGGTACGATGGAACATCTAAATTTCCTTCGCATAAAAGATTTGGATTTTTCCCATCTGTTTCAGTGGGCTATAACATAGCCAAAGAAAAGTTCTGGCCTTTAAAAGATGTCAACCTTTTCAAAATAAGAGCATCTTACGGTTCACTCGGAAACCAGGCGGTAGCCAATTACCTTTATCTTTCCACCATTCCTGTCAACAGCAATCTTCCGTATCTCATCAATAATCAACGTCCCAACTATTTATCCGCTCCGGGGCTTGTCAGCTCCAATCTCACATGGGAAACAGCAAGAACAAAAAATTTGGGTATTGATCTCGGGTTGCTTAGAAACCGATTAGATGTATCTTTCGATGTTTACAGAAGAGAAACACTTGATATGCTTGGCCCCGCCCAGGCCCTTCCGGTTGTATTAGGCACATCAGTACCGGTGATGAACAATGCCAACCTCGTTACCAAAGGTTTCGAGTTAAGCATTGGGTGGAAAGATAAGATTGGCGAAAACCTGGGCTATCAGGCATCACTGGTATTATCGGATTACCTCGGAAAAGTAACGAAATACAACAACCCCACCAATATTCTGTCTACCTATTATGAAGGACATACCATTGGAGAAATATGGGGATGGAGAAGCAAAGGACTCATTCAAACGGATGACCAGTTAAGCTCCATACCTGATCAATCGTTTTTATACGGTGGAAACTGGTATAAGGGAGATGTATTGTACGAAGATATCGATAAAGACGGCAAGGTAGATTATGGTAACTATACCCTCGACAATAGCGGGGATTATAAGATCATCGGGAATAACACGCCAAGATATGCTTTTGGAGTTACAGCGGGACTTACCTGGAAAGGGTTTGATTTCAGCATGTTCTGGCAGGGGATAGCCAAAAGGGATGCGTGGCTTACCGGTACCATCTTTTACGGCTTATTGGGAGAATACGGATCTGCTGTTTGGAAAAACACACTCGATTACTATACCCCCGAAAATACTGACGCATATTGGCCCCGGCCCTATAATACGGGAGAGATTCTCAAAAACAGAGCCACTACAGACAGGTATATGCAGAATGCCGCATACATACGGCTTAAGAATCTGCAGTTGGGATATTCCTTACCGGATCAATTGCTAAACAGGGTCAGGCTAAAGCAGATCAGGGTATTTGCCACAGGCGAGAACCTGCTCACGTATTCTAAGATAAATGACAATTTTGACCCGGAGGCAATTGGCGGCCGATACGGATCGGGTAAGATCTATCCGCTTCTGAAAACTTTTACGCTTGGAGTGAACATTGGTTTATAACCCCTCAAAATTTCTATAATGCAAAAGCTTATATATCTTTTTATTGCCACTTTGGTGTTAACTACCTCTTGTAAAAAGTTCTTGGACAGACCTCCTTTGGACACCATCACAGACAAGGAAATGAAATTTTCCAAAAAAGAAATGGAATTATACGCCAACCAGTACTACGTAAATTTTCCGCAATTCCTGGATGCATTCTATGCTGACAATTCTTCCGACAATATGGTGTATGGAAGCTTTGATTATAATCCCCTGCTGGCAGGCACTGTAACAGTGCCGAATAGCGGAGGGGGATGGTCGTGGGCGAATATAAGAAGTGTAAATTATTTCCTGTCCAATTACCAGATCACAACAGAATCGCTTTCAGATGTAGGCACGTATATCGGCGAGATTTATTTCTGGAGAGCATGGTTCTACTTTAACCTTATGAAGCGTTTTGGTGATCTACCCTGGTATAATGCCCCGTTAGGCACCAATTCAGAAGAATTATACGCCCCGAGAATATCCCGCAACATCATTGCAGATTCTATCCTCTCCGACCTTAACCGCGCAATCAACCTGCTGGCACCTGTTACCCAAAGCATACCCCAACGTATTCATAAAGATGTGGCGGTTGCTTTTAAAGCCAGGGTGGCATTATATGAAGGCAGTTGGGAAAAGTATCACGAAGGAACTCCTTTTGGCGTGCCTAATGCCAATTACAACAAATATTTCCAAATTGCGGCAGATGCTGCCGAGACACTTATCAATAATGGCTACTATAACATTTCTCTCGGATCTAACCCTCAATGGGATTACTGGTCTTTATTTAATCAACGTGACCTTTCCGGTAACAAAGATGTGATTTTCTGGAGAAAATATGACCTGTCTCAGGGGCTTACGCACAACGGGCAGGCTATGCTGTTGCTCGAGGGAGGAAATACAGGGCTGTCAAAACAGCTTGTGGATGATTATTTGTGCAAAGACGGGTTGCCCGTCTCACTCAGCCCTTTATACCTTGGAGACGATTCCATTGCCCGGGTGATCACCAACCGCGACCCCCGGCTATCACAAACAATATATGTAAGGGGTTATGCCAGGACGATACAGAATGGCGATACTACATCCCGTTTTTCTGAACCGGATCTTAACAAAACGGGCTCCATCAGAAACACAACCGGGTACCAGCTCTATAAAGGAGCCGCGCCGAACCTTGAGTCGCAGGGAGGGGGTGCAGCCAGTGGTGTAGGCGCCACAACAGCCAGCATACTTTTCAGGTATGCAGAGGTGTTGCTTATCTATGCAGAGGCAAAAGCAGAATTGGGCGCGTGCACACAGGAAATACTGGATGCAACCGTCAATAAGCTCAGGGATAAAGTGGCCATGCCTCACCTTACGGTAAGCGTTGGCTTTTCTGATCCCAATTGGGACTTCCCTTCTTTATCACCGCTGCTGAATGAGATCAGGAGAGAGAGGAGGGTAGAGCTGGCATGTGAGGGTTACCGTTATGACGACCTGATGCGCTGGGCTGCCACACATCTGATCAAAGCCCCGTTGCTGGGTGCAAAGTTCAGCCAGTTTGAAGGTAAAACATTTGATCCCCCGCTTTCGGGTATCCCGGTAAATGCAAATGGATATATAGCGCCTTATCTCAATACCCCGGCTGCCGGCGGTTCGCAATTTGATCCTTCAAAACACTACCTGGCACCCCTGCCAACCAATGAGCTTACGATCAATACCGCACTAACTCAAAATCCGAACTATTAGAAATGACTATTTGTAAACTTACAGCTATTTTTATCTGTTGCGGTATTTTACTGGGTTTCACTTCAGGTAATCCATCAGCAAGTGAGATATCCGTCAGTGGCAGCGTATCAAATGATCTTTGCAGGGCATTAAGAAGCCAAAATATAAGATACAGGCTTTATGATGCCCCGTCTGAAGCGATAGCAAGGGCAAAGAAAGGATCGGGGGTGATCATAGTAGCAGATCATTATCCTGATGTAAGGGTGTCGGTCAGCGATGCCGATATAAAACTGGCAAAAGAAAAAAAACTGAGAGTCTACCTTGAATATCCTGATGCTTTTCCGGGCATTGAAACGTCTTCCGATCCTTTCGTTACTGATCTTGAGCGTTTGGTAGTTGCGGGAGAAGCGTTTACCCCCGATCTTAAGCCTCTCGCACTGCTTGGAATAAATGAAGGATATATTTTAAAAGCTGACGTACGGGAGCCGTTGCTGGTGGCAGCTAAAGTAGCAGGATTTGACAGAGCCGTGTATGGCATCGATGATGTAAAGAAATATCCCGTTTTATGGATCCAGGATAACTTCATGATCGCAGCTACAAAGCTCTCCAATTTCAGAACCGGGCGCTACGAACCAACCCAATCATGGAAACTACTTTGGGAAAATATTGTCTCCTGGGTAAAAGGCGGAACCCCGTTCAAATTTAATTCCTGGGATACAGATGTATCACCTTCTTACACGCGCCATGAGCGCTTGCCGGACAATGCCAGAAGACAATCCGTTTCAAAAGGAATTCAATGGTTCTATAACGGCCGGTTTTTTATAGACTCAAGCTGGAAATCGCTAAGTGATCAGCGCCAGGGCGATGGCACTAATCCCTTTGGTCCTCCGGTTGAACATCACCTGCCCAACGGTGATGGAACGTTGGGTATCCTTGAAGGGCATGCCTCCCGGGTTTATCACGATGGCAGCCAGCAATACCGGTACTGGATCCGTGCGGATGTGCAGGGCGAAGTATCTTATGCCATGGCATTAGCCGGTAAGGTTCTTGACCACAGAGAATACTTTAAGGTATCTCAAAACCTCGCCGATTTTATTTTTAAAAATTCTAATCTACGCAGTGAAGCACGTGGTAACAAAGACAGCACTGTGTACGGTTTGATCGGCTGGGCTGTTACCCATCCTTATATTTTTTATGCAGACGACAATGCACGTGCCGTGCTTGGTGTAATAGGCGCTTCTGCAGCAATGCAATCCGGCAAATGGGATAAGGAAATAGTGGAGAATATCATAGCTAATTTCAGGCTCAGCAGCAAGCAAGGCTTCCAGGGAATGACCCTGAAGCAGAAAAACATACAAGAGAAAGGATGGCAATATTTTGCCAACAGGGATCTGGTTCAGCCCAGTCCCAACTTTGAAGCCTGGATGATCGCCTGCTATTTATGGTTGTATGATAAAACACAGCACAAGCCTCTGCTGGATAAAGCTAAAACAGCGCTTCGCCTCATAATGGAGGCTTATCCCGAAAAATGGCAATGGTCGGTGGATATTCAGTTGGAAAGAGCGCGTATGTTATTGCCCCTTTCCTGGCTTGTTCGTGTTGAAGATACAGAAGAGCACCGGCAATGGCTCGACAAGATGGCTTCAGAGCTGTTGAAATTCCAGGATGCCTGTGGTGGCATCAGAGTAGAACTTGGAAAAGGAAATCTGGGTATGAGTGGAAAAACCACGTCCAATGAAACGTATGGTCAATACGAGGCGCCACTGATAGCAGAAGACGGAGACAGGGTATGCGACATGCTGTACACCAATAATTTTGCTTTTTTCGGACTAAACGAAGCTGCAAAAGCTACAGGCAGCCAAAAATATAAAGAGGCGGTACAAAAGATGTCGGATTTTTTTACACGCATACAGGTAAAAAGCGAAAATCATCCGGACGTAGACGGAGCCTGGTTCAGGGCATTTGATTACGGACGCTGGAGCTACTGGGCTTCTAATGCCGATGCCGGATGGGGAACATGGTCTACGCTTACCGGATGGATACAAACCTGGATTGTTGCTACGCAGATATTAATAGAACAGGATGACAGTTTCTGGGATGCCACCAAAACTTCCGGCGTAAATCAATACCTACCCCAAACTCTTGAACTTTTTTTTCATAAAGACTGATGTAAAATGCACCCCGTATTCAGGAAATTATTTTCAACTGTTCTTACAGTTGCATTGCTTTCATTACCTGCTACAGCCAGGTCAATCATACCCCAGCCTTTGGAAATGAAGATGAGAGCAGGTCGTTTTATACTCCCGAAAATGATGTTGTACCACTTCAAAAAAGGTTGTGAAAAAGAAGCCGCTTACTTCCAACAAAAAATGGAAAATACGTTTTCAATAAAAACAGCCGTTGTACACGGCAGGAAAAAACGGCAGGTTTCATTCGATGTTGATCATAATAAAATCTCCCTGTTCGGTACGGAAGGATACAAATTAATAATTAACAGCGGCGGCATACATGTTTCCGCAGCAGCGCCGGCGGGCATATTTTACGCTATACAGTCGATCCTGCAGCTAATAGAAAAGGACGGCCAGGGCTACTCGCTTCCCCTCACGGAAATATTTGATAAGCCACGTTTCTCATGGAGAGCTTTTCTGATGGATGAAGCGCGGTCTTTTAAGGGAGTTGCCACTGTAAAAAAGATGCTGGATGAAATGGCCTTTCTTAAAATGAATGTTTTTCACTGGCATCTCACCGATGACCAGGGCTGGCGTATTCAAATCCCCCGGTATCCGAAATTAACTTCTGCAAGCAGCGGCATGATTACTGCCGTCCCAGGCAAAACATTTTACACACACGGAGATATCCGTGACATTGTTGAATATGCAGCCGAAAGGCATATTCTCATTGTACCGGAGATTGAAATGCCCGGACATGCCAGTGCCGCCATTGCCGCCTATCCTGATCTGGGAGTTGAAAAAAAACCTGTAACTATGCCTTCCGTGCAGGGGATATTTGAAAATATTTATGATGTTTCAGATACTTCTGTAATACAATTCATTCATGATGTTATAAACGAGGTAAAAACATTGTTTCCCTCGGGGATCATTCATATAGGAGGAGATGAAGTGAAATACATATCCTGGGAAAACAGCGAACGGGTGCAGGCTTTTATGAAGCAAAATAAAATTGCTTCCCCCGCGGCATTGCAGCAATGGTTTGTAAACGGGATATCCCGTTATATACAGGCAATGGGTTACCGGATGATGGGCTGGAATGACATGTTGGAAAAACAACATGATACACAGCAGCATACTATTCCGGAAGGCCTTGCTGCTGAAACGATCATTCATTTCTGGCTCGGCTCTCCCGAACTGATAAATAGCGCCGCACGTGCAGGATACGATGTGGTAAACTCCTTTCATGAGTACACCTACCTCGACTACAGTTATAAAAGTATAAGTCTTGAAAAGGCTTATAGCTTCAATCCGGTGCCTCCTTCACTTGATACAAGCCTGAGTAAAAAAATACTTGGTTTGGGATGCCAGATGTGGGGGGAGCATATTCCTACGGTTGAAAAAATGTATTACCAGGTTTTTCCGAGAATCGCCGCTTATGCCGAAGTAGGATGGACATCGCATACCAATAAAGATTTCAAACGGTTTAAAAACGCATTACCCAACATTGTTGCTCATTGGAAAGCCAACGGCATATTAATAGATCCTGCCACCATTCAATAAGCGCTTTTATTAATTCAGCAGTCAAAAAATATGGTCTGGAAATACCTCGACTTAGCCATAGTGATCGGATATATGCTCCTGATGCTGGGAGTGGCTTTCTACTATTACAAATTCGCAAGAAAAAGCCTGGAGAATTTTTTCCTGGGAGGAAGGAATGTTCCGGGATGGATGAACGGAATTTCATATGCAGCCGCATTGGTGAGTCCGGACGCTGCTACAGGTTACGGGGGTCTGGCCATTGTATCCGGCGCGTTCATCTCGTGGTGGTATTTAAGCAGGTTTGGTTTGGCGCTATTTTTTGGCGGGGTACTGTTCGCTGTTTTCTGGCGCAGGTTAAATCTTTTTACCAGTCTGGAATACTACGATTTACGCTTCAACAAAAGAACAGCCTTCATGATGAGATTGTGGATCGCATTCAGGACTTCATTCGTTGCCATGCCTGCCTGGACTGGCATTACATTGCTTGCTGCATGTAAAATTATGGAACCTGCACTCAACTTTTCAAGGATGCAGACCCTGCTGCTTGTATTACCGGTATCGTTCATTTATGTATTTTTTTCAGGCTATAAGGGAGTAGTTATTTCTAATGTTATCCAGATGGTGATATTTTTCCTGGGAACATTAACGATGGCTATTCTCACGCTGAATTATTTTGGTGGTGCGGAAACGATGGCGGGACTGCTTGAGCAAAATTTTGCAGCTTCTCATCCTGATATTCTTGCCGTTGTGCCGCCCGCGCAACACGATGTATTCCCTCTTCCGGCAGCGCTTGCATGGCTTTTGGGGCAAAGCATAGGATATGGCGGAGACGCCGCGCCTATGGGAGGAGCGATGGAAGGGCAACGGATATTATCCACACGCACTGCCTCGGAGGCGCTCACTATGTATGTGGTAACTGCCATTTCAATGTTTATCTTACTACTGCTGGTAACGTTGCCATGTATAAGCGCTATTTTATTGTGGCCGGAATTGCGCGAAGCACATGCAGACAGGGAGCTTGTATATGGGAGATTAATGAGATTGCTGCTGCCATCGGGCGCCATGGGATTGATGATAGCAGCCATGATGGCCGCAACAATGTCTACTGTTGCTGACAATCTGAATTTTGGCAGCCAGATACTGGTAAGCGATGGCTATAGAAAATGGATCAATAAGACAGCTTCCGACAAACACTATTTGTGGATGGGCAGGCTTGGCATGTTGCTGATACTCGGGCTGGCATTACTGGTGGTGTTTAATGTAAATATCATCATAGACGTTGCCATCTTCATGCTACAGCTCAGTGCAGCAGAGCTTCCGGCCAACTGGGCGCAATGGTGGTGGTGGCGTTTTAACAGTGCTGCCCGCATTGCAGCATCCTTTGGAGGACCCGTAATATTCTGTATTGTGGTGCTTGGCCCAAAAGCTTTGCTCTATTTTAATATACACGGGGCTGAACAGTTGATGCTGCCATGGTGGTGGCAAACATTAATAGTAATGCTCGCAACAACAGTGCTTTGGATTGCAGTAGCGCTCTTCACAAAGCCTGACCCGTATGCTGTTCTTGTAAATTTTTATAATCGCGCCAAACCCCTGGGCTGGTGGAAGCCCATATCCGGCTCCAATAGAATAGGATCAATATTCAAAGGAATGGGGATCGCCGTTGTGGGTGCAGCATCCGTATCATTATTGATCGTATCCTTATCTGAAGCATGGTTTGCCATGTGGTATAGATCGCTTGCTTTACTCATACTATCCCTTGTATTATTTATCATTTTCAGATCCACTTCAAGATCATTCATCAATAAAGAAATATAATGAAACAGAAAGCAACAAAAAGCCATGTATTGTACCTTGGCGATTGGGTGTTCAGCCTCGGACCGGTTTATATTGAAACACCTTTTGGTACGGAAACAAAGGACGCCGATCTGTACTTCTACGGTAAAAGACTAAAGCAGGCTATTGAAGATGATGTTGACATTACTACCCTGCCCAACTGGGATCTTTACCGGCTGGCGCCGGGAGAACTGGAACGCTACATGGATAAATCATCGGCTGTTATCATCAGTGATGTGGAAGCCCGCTGCTTTCATTTATATCCCAGCTTTTTTAACCGTGCCAGCCGTGGGAACGAGGTAGTGACATTTCCCGACAGGCTCGACCTGATGAAAAGCTGGGTTGCTAACGGCGGAGGAATACTGATGCTTGGAGGATGGCTCTCTTTTAGCGGGGTGCAGGCCAAGTCTGGCTGGGGCAGAAGCCGTTTTGCAGGAGCTTTGCCGGTTGAATGTTTGAACACGGAAGACCTCGTTGAATCATCTGCAGGCTTTACAGCCGAAGTGATTATACCGGATCATCCTGTAATAAAATCTCTGCCCTGGCATTCATTTCCCCCGATATTCGGGTATAATGAGGTGAAAACCAAACCCGGATCCCAGGTGCTGGTGCGCGTAAAAGAAACCGGCGATCCGCTTGTAGTGGTTGGGACACATGGAAAGGGAAGAATATTCACTTACATGTCTGACCCGGCTCCGCATTGGGGAATCAATTTTGAATTGTGGGAAGGCTATGACGCTTTCTGGAGAAATGCCGTACAATGGGTGGAAAAAAAATAGGAGAATGAGTTTTTGCAGGATAGGAGTAGCAAAAATAGATATTACTCCCCCGTTGAACGTGGGAATATTAATGTCTTCCACTGAAGGGAAGTGGTCTCCGTTTAAAGCCATCAGAAAACCGTTATATGCACGTGTAATGGTGCTGACTGCCGGCCCGCAGCAGTTGGTTATCGTATCGCTCGACCTGCTTGGTCTTACAGATACATCAGTGGGAGGCTGGGAAAGATTTAAGCGATCGCTCGCTGAAATCATTCCAAAAAATAACATCATCATCCATTCCACGCATACCCACAGTGCCCCCGAGACTTTGGCGCTTACTGCGCTTTACAGAACCCCCGGGTATATAGCCTGGATAGAAGAGGTTGCTCATAAAATCAAGGCAGGGATAGAACAGGCAGTTTCAACACTTCGTGCGTGCAGGGTTGAATACGGCTTTAATATGCTGGAAGGATTTTCATTGCAGCGTAGAATATCAACCAGGAAAGGTATAATGATCTCACACGAAATGCAGCCTATCGCAGAAGAACTTTTCAAAAAGACGCCTGTTGACCGGCGGGTAAAAGTAATAAAGTTCATAGCATTCGATAATACGGTTGTGAGCAGCATCATCCACTGTGTTTGTCATCCGGTTCATGAAATGTGCATCCCTGCCGTTTCGCCGGATTACCCCGGAGAACTTTGCGATATGCTGGACGTGTCTGAAAATTTTGGAATATCTCTCTTTTTAAATGGCACATGCGGAGATATTAATCCTCCAACAGTTTCCTGCGGAAATGAGTATGCTGTAAAGCACGCCCTTGCGATTGCTGATACAATACAGAAAATTAAGTTTGATCGTATCCCTGATTTTCCTATTCAACATGTTTATGCAGAACAGGCATTACCATCGCGCAGTTTTCCGGATGTTCCATCGCCCGCAGATTGCATAGCAAGAATAAATGCGATAAGACTGGGAACGCTTTCCATTGTGTTTTTACCCGGGGAGCCATTTGTTCAAACCGGGCTTGATATTGAAGAAGCTTCTCCATTTGAACACACCCTTGTTGCAGGCTATTGTGAGAATAGTGTGGGGTATATTCCGCCACTTTCCACTTTTAATGAGGGTGGATATGAAACCGGGCCGGGCAGGTGGTCATATCTTGCCGCATCTGCAGCCTCTCTTTTAAAGGAAACCGCAGGCGAAATGCTTTTAAAAACTGCAAATGATGAGTAAAATAACAGAACAACCGTCACTGTACCGACAGCTTGAAAAAATGACCATAGAGGAGCTTACCTCTCGCATCAATAAAGAGGATCAGAAAGTGGCTGCAGCTATAGAACAAGTGCTGCCGCAGATTAACGCCTTAATAAGCGCTGTGGTAAATAAACTCAGGAATGGGGGGAGGATGTTTTATATTGGTGCAGGAGCAGGGGGAAGGCTGGCTGTGCTTGACGCGCTCGAATTGCCCACCACTTATGGTATTGAAAAGGGCATAGTCAATGTAGTTTTGGCAGGTGGAATAGAAAACCTGGTTCATGCGCCTGAGGATAAGGAAGATAACGTAACTGCAGGCTGGAATGCCTTGCAGGAGCTTAACATTTCTGCCAGCGATATTGTAGTTGGTATTTCCGCTAGCGGGAGCACTCCGTTTGTGCTGGCAGCTTTAAGCAGATGCAGGCAGGCCGGAATTACTATTGGTTGTATAGTGAGTAACCCTTCTTCGACTATAATGACCCTGGCCGATTTTCCCGTGGAAATAATAACCGGCCCTGAGTTCGTAACCGGCAGCACACGTATGAAATGTGGTACTGCACAGAAGATGATCTTCGATATGATCAGCACCACAGCAATGATTCAACTTGGAAAGGTAGAGAACAACAGTATGATAGATGTAAGATTGGTGAATAATAAAATTATCGACAGGTCTGTGAAAACATTAATGGACAAGACGGGTATAAAAAATTATGAACAGATAAAAGAAAAGCTCCTGATACATGGCAGTGTACGCCAGACAATGGAGACGTTACGTAAACTGCAACAGGAATAAATAGGAATAGCAGGGACAGGCTGTTGTTCAATAATACAGTATTCAAAAGCGACTCTTTGATGCTGAGGCCTGGTACAGTACGTTGCACTGATGCTAATGAAGTTTTCGCTACTATCTTGTGGCTTTTATATTCAAGCATTAGCCACATTAAAAAATCCGGACTTTTTAAATGATCAAACAGCCGGGGTTTGATCATGTCGGGCAGATCAAAGTTTTTGGTGGAATATAATAGTGTGCAACGGGCTATGGATATATTGATCATAAAACAACGTGGCTGTTGAGCAATGCTGTGGAAATAATTCCCCTTTCGGGATATTCGGCAATACAGATCCCTAATTATCACCACTAAAAAATTACAGTACAGCGGGTAATAGTTACGCTTTGGCAGGCGGTTTCTTTCGCGGTTGCAGTTTATAGTTAGCCTCACCAGTTTCATCAAGCGAATGGGAAGAATGGATATCTTTCTCTTTTTTGCTCTTTCAGAAAGCTTAATATAAAACTTCTTCAGGATCATTAATTTATTTTTTGGCATGCATTTTAAACTGCTTATGTCATGTCGCTTAGTACTTATAAAAAGAAACGCACTTTTTCCCAAACGCCTGAACCTGCCGGCGGAAAACCTGCCGGCGATACACTGCGTTTTGTTATTCAAAAGCATGCAGCTACTAACCTGCATTACGATTTCAGGCTCGAAATGGCGGGTGTACTCAAAAGCTGGGCTGTACCAAAAGGACCATCAACCGATCCCTCGGTTAAACGGCTGGCAATGATGGTGGAAGATCATCCTTTTGATTACAGGACCTTTGAAGGCATCATCCCTAAAGGGCAGTATGGCGGAGGCACCGTTATGATCTGGGATGAAGGCAGCTATGAACCGGCTGCCGGGAATTTTACAGAAAAAAAAGAAAAAGAAAAAGCATTGCTGCAGGAACTGCATAAAGGAAAGATCGTTTTTGACCTGAACGGGGAAAAGCTAAAAGGCCGGTTTGCGCTTGTAAAATCTTCTTACCGCGGCGAAAATGCATGGTTGCTGATGAAAGTAAAAGATAAATACGCCAAAACCACAGAGATACTGAAGAAAGAAAAATCCGTGGCTTCAGGGAGAACCTTAAAGCAAATTGAAAGTGATAGCTCATCGGCTGTTTATGGAAAAACGATCAAAAAAAACAGCGCAGTAAAAAAAAACAATAAGCCGCCCGCTGCTAAAAAGACTATGGACAATAAGGGCAAAAAAATGAAATTCCCTGCCGCGCTTCAACCCATGCTGGCAACCCTGGCAGATAAACCGTTTGATGAAGAAGGCTGGCTTTACGAAGTTAAATGGGACGGGTACCGTACCATCGCATTGCTTAACCCTAAAACCACCCATCTCCGTTCGAGGAATAATAAATCCTTTAATGAAAAATTTTACCCGGTTTATGATGCATTAAAAGCGCTGCAATTAAATGCGGTGCTTGACGGGGAAATTATAGTAACCGGTGAGGATGGATTATCCAATTTTAGCAAGCTGCAGAACTGGCGCAGCGAAGCTGATGGTGAGCTGAAATTTTATGTATTTGATGTATTGTGGCTGAACGGCTATTCGCTTATGCAACTTCCGCTGGAGAAAAGAAGGGAAAAATTAACCGCCCTCCTGCCCGCTCATCCTGCAATACACATCAGCCAGGCTTTCGACACTACCGGAACGGAATTTTTTGAAACCGCCAAAAAAATAAAGCTCGAGGGCATCATGGCAAAGAAAGCGGGTTCATTATATAATCCCGGAACAAGATCGAAAGAATGGCTCAAAATTAAGGTGGCCAAAAAACATGAAGTGGTCATTGGGGGCTATACGCAAAATGAAGGTACCCCAAAACTTTTCAGCGCCTTACTGGCAGGCGTATACGAAAAGAACAAGCTTGTATATACCGGTAAAATCGGGACCGGGTTTTCGGAGCAGATGCAAAAAGAAATGATGGAACAGTTTAAGCCTCTCATTACAAAAACCAACCCCTTTACCTTTGAACCCGACGTAAATAAACCATCCCGCTTCCGGCCCCGGCCTCCCCGGACAACCGTTACCTGGTTGAAACCAAAATTGATCTGCGAGGTATCGTATACAGAGATGACCACCGATGGCGTAATGCGGCATCCTGCTTTTGAAGGAATGCGGGAAGACAAAAAAGCACAGGACGTACACCCCGAAAAGCCGGTATCTACAAAAGCATTACTGAAAAATAAAAACCATATGGTACAGGGAAAAAAAATTCTTGGTAAAAACAATAAACCCGAAAGAAAAACATTGCTGAACCCAAAGGATCAGCAACAGGAAAGAAAGATCAGCGGGCATACGCTAACCTTTACCAACCTCAGCAAATTGTATTGGCCAAAGAAAAAGATCAGCAAACGCGATATGCTGAATTATTATTACCAGGCAGCACCATACATATTGCCATACTTAAAAGACCGGCCCCAGTCGCTCAACCGTCATCCCAATGGCATTAACGGTAAAAGCTTTTACCAGAAAGACGTAACGGGTAAAGTTCCCTGCTGGATAAAAACTTTTCCATACCACAGCGCAGAAGATGAAAAGGATAAGCATTTTATGGTTTGTACAGATGAAGCCAGCATGCTTTATATGGCGTCATTAGGATGCATTGAAATGAATCCGTGGAGCAGCCGTATACAGTCGCCCGATCATCCGGACTGGTGCGTTATTGATCTCGACCCGGATAACAATAAATTCGACCAGGTTATAGCAGCAGCGCAGGTTACACGGCAGGTGCTTGAAAGCGCAGGCGTTACATCTTATTGCAAAACCTCCGGCTCCACCGGGCTGCATATTTATATTCCACTGGGTGCAGCCTATACCTATGAATCATCTAAAGCATTTGCCCGGATGATCGTAACATTCGTTCATGAGCAATTACCGGGGTTTACCAGCATTGAAAGAGCTACGTTCAAACGAAAAGGAAAAATTTACTTAGACTTCCTGCAAAACCGCCCCCAGGCTACCCTGGCAACGGCGTATTCGCTACGTCCAAAACCCGGGGCAACCGTATCTATGCCCCTCCATTGGGAAGAAGTAAAAAAAGGATTAAGCATGCAGGACTTTACCATACACAACGCGTTGTCAAGAATGAAGCAGGAAGGCGATTTATTTAAGCCGGTTCTGGGAAAAGGGATCAATATGAAAAAAGTGATTACCGCTTTTGAGAAATTGTAAACCACCATGCTGCCGTTAAACAGGTAACGCCATTCTTTACAACTCAACAATACTAAAATGCCAGCTACGATAACCAAAAAGTAGATCAGGAAACCCCAGCAGCAGCAAAGGCCGGGCTCAGAGAAAAGAATGCAGCCAAAGCCTGTATTTGATTACCCGCAGCAAAAAGGAAGTAATAAGCTTCATCATAAAATTGCCCTTATAACGGGCGGCGACAGTGGCATTGGTAAAGCAGTAGCTATTTTATTTGCCAAAGAAGGGGCCCACATAGCCATCAGCTATCTCAGCGAAAAAAAAGATGCAATGGAAACAAAGGCCATTATCGAACAGCAATATCATCAACAATGCCTTTTGATTGCCGGCGATATTGCTATTTTCCGGCACGTGAGACACGTGCCGGGGCGGTCGCCGTGGTACGTGTCTCACGTACCACCAGATAGCAATGTCTGCCTGCGAAAATTTGGGATGCACCCTCTGCTAAAGCCTGCTACCCGTTCTTTTCATTTTGACGAATACAGCAACACCAAATAAAAATCTTAACTTACTTTGTTTTCCTTTAAGCGGTGGTTTAACAGG
>CAYVEI010000056.1:0-24962 GCA_964450515.1 uncultured Terrimonas sp.
ATTTCCACATTTCTAATGTATCCTGTCGCCCCTTACTTCCACGCTTTGTATTACTTCTGCTTCATAAGCTAACCATTCCGCCCAGCGCTTTCTCACTTTGTCTTTATCTATGTACGTTTCCGCCAGGTCAATGAATAAGGTGTAATGTCCTGCCTCGCTTTCCATAAAACGGCGGTAAAATTTACGCAGGTAGGCATCATCCAATCCTTCGCTCAGCCGTTTAAAGCGTTCGCAGCTCCGGGCTTCTATCAGTGCCATGGTGAGCAGTTGATCTAAAAACCGTTCTTCAGGACTGCCTCCCTTTTTCTGGAATTCAAGCAGCTTATTTACATAAATGTCTTTGCGTTGTTTGCCTAATGCCAGTCCGCGTTTCTGCAATTCAGCCAGTACCAGTCTGAAATGACCCCACTCTTCCGTAACGATAGGCGAAAGTTCGGTAACTAATTTTTCTTTATCGGAGTAGCGCTGAATGAGGGTTATACAGGTGGTAGCCGCTTTTTGCTCGCAATAGGCATGATCGGTGAGTATATCTTCGAGACTTATACTTGCCAGGTTTACCCAGCGCGGGTCGGTAGGTAATTGCAAACCCAGGATGTTTTTTACATCATCTTCATTCATGGGGTAAAAATAAGCGATTTGGAGCTTGAACGAGTGGGGGATTTCAGTGTGTGGTTACTAACGGTTTCACGCCTGCCTGACCGGAGGGGCAGGCAAAATTTGCAAAGCAGCAGCGAGCGCAAAGGTAGGTTTACTGTTTTGGATTTGATCATTTGTAGTTTGTGGTTTATGGTTTATGGTTGTATTTGGCTTCGGATTTCGGAATTTTCGTTTTCGGGTTTTTGAAGTTATATTTTATTTGGTTCTTGTAATTTATAACTTGGTTCTTTCTGCCTGCTTCCTCAACATCTTCAGCATTACTTATCTTTAAGCAGCCAAAGCAATCACTATATGGCAAAATCATTTAAAACCGGCGATCATGTAAGCTGGAATTCGGAAGCGGGGCGGGTATCGGGCACGATCATTAAAGTGCATACCGCTGATTTTATATACAAGGGATATACCCATCATGCCACAAAAGAAGACCCGCAGTATGAAATAAAAAGCGATAAAACAGATCATATCGCGGCGCATAAAGGGTCCGCGTTGCGAAAGGTGAAAAAGAGGAAATGAACGTTTAATTTGTCATTTAAATCCGTGTCGTGTAAGGCTACTTTATATCCGTTTTTACATCTTTACCGCTCATGCTTACCAGGTTAATGATGGGTTTTTCATTTGTTTTGAAATCATTTTTTGCAATCCTTACCGCTTTGCAGGCGGTCAGGTTAAACGCCGGTCTTTTGGGGCCGGGTGTAAGCAAACCTGTTTGAATAATAGTATTGCCTTTAAAAATAAGTCCATCTGTGCTGCGGGCCGACAATATGGGGTGATCATATACTTTAAAGATGTTGTTTTCAATGCTTATATTTTTATGAACGAAATAACCAGGCACCCGTTGATGGTTCTCGGGAGCGATGGCAATAATATAATTTCCCGGGGCGGAATTATAACCACAATCTTCAAAAATATTATTGCGGATGGTTACGTCCCTCACCGGTCCCGACTCGTACCAGCTTAAGGCATCATCGGCAATAAGAATAGCGTGCATGCCTGTTCTGTAAAATGTATTGTTCTCAATCAAAACTTTTCGACGCGTGGTAACAAGAATGCCACGGGTATTGGTTCTTTCAAAACGGGAGTTGCGGATAGTTACTTCAGGGGTCCAGGTAATATTTTCGATACAGTCTCCGGCTTTTATGTTTTTGGGCAGGGGCTCTTCCAATTCAAGTTCCATTTCGCGTTTGTTCACCGGCTTTGCGCTTTTAAGTTTGGCATAACCAGTCAACATCAGGGTTTGGGGATTTACAAAAGCGATGCTGTCATTGGCGAAAAAAGCGTTGAAACCATAGGTTTGGTGGTGCATGAACCGAACGGTTAATTTATTGTTGGAAGCTATAGACGTGATCTTCAGGTGGGTGCCATGCACGTTAATCGGATCATCATGCGATCCGGAAGTAAAGCAGCTATCAACCAGGATGCTTCCCTTGCATCCCGAAAAATGAAAGCAATCGGCAAAAGCGCTGATGATGCGTCCTGAATTTTCGCGCGGCGCTACTGCTACTTTCACCAGCGCAATATTCTCTGAAAACTGGGAAACGATCCCGAGCCCGTGCATGTAATGCATCTTCACATTTTCAATGCGGATGTTTTTGCTTAAACTGATAAAGGCTCCTGCATTATCACGGTAAGGATCGCGAATGGTTAAAACATCGCCGGGATGAAAATTGTTTTTCAAAAAATCGCCCTGGAAAGTTACATGCAAAGGACTGGTTTGAACTGCCCTGCTTTCACTGAATGGCTTAAATGAGCTATACTTCATCAGGTTTTTACCGGGCTCGAAAAGTATAGTGTGATAAGATTTGCTCTTCCATCCTTCGCCATAAAAAGTAATGCGCCCGTTATCAATTGTATATTTTGAATCGGGATGAATAGCTGTTTCAATAGCCTGGGGAGAAACTTTCAAAATGCTTAATTCCGACATAGTTGGCCGCTCATAATCGAACCGGATGTTTTTAAATTGAATATTAGCACTATTGAGGATGGCGAATGAAACCATTTTACCGTGAAGCACTACCAGCGTATTGTTTCCCTCTATAACCAGGTTTTTAAAACCATCTAATAAAAACCCAATGTTTTTTATTTTAGAAAGGGAATCGTTTTCGGTACAATTGGAAATATAGAGTTCCTGTTTAAAGGCATGTTCCGGCCATAGATCAATGCGGCCACCCGGCAGCAATAAGGTATCCGCTGAATTTTCTTTGCAGAACCGCAGGGCTTTTTTAACGCCGGCGCTTGCGTTTTCAAAACTATTTGGCTTTACGCCAAAGCCGGTAAGCGCAACTGTACTTCCGGTATCTGAGGCAGTTCCATGATCGGCTATCGGCGCAGAAAGTGGGATGCCGGCTGCGTTTTTTGCTGATGTATTGTTTATGAAGCAGCCCAAAAACAGCAATGCCGTCAATAATATACAGGATTTAATACGCTTTTTTTTCACTTGATTGAAAACAGTCATTTCGGATCTTTTATAAAAAATGCCACTAAGACACAAACCTGCCTGCCGGCCGACAGGAATACAAACTCCTGATCTTCAGGTTTTATCTTTTTGGTGCCTTAGTGGCTTTGTGGCAAAATATTACTTTTAGACAGCCCCATGCTGTTCAAAACCAACTGCCTGTATAAGAAACCGTTTAGTAATCCGGGTTTTGTTCAAGTACGGGCTGATTACGGTCAATTTCCGTTTGAGGGATGGGCCAAAATTCATACTTATCCTCATATTTTATTTGGATGTTCGGCGCCAATGGATTTGGAGCAAAGCCATTCAATGTTTGTGTAGCGATGCCCCATCTTCTCAAATCGAAATAGCGGAGCCCTTCCAGCGGAAACTCTACTCTTCTTTCATGCCTGATAGCGGCCCTCATTTGTTCTTTTGTAAGGCCGGCTGTCAATGGGGGCATATTAACGCCCGGTCTTGCCCGAACATCGTTTACCTGGGTATATACGGAAGCATCGGGAGCAACGGCTTCATTCTGCGCTTCCGCGTACATGAGCTTGATGTCTGCAAAGCGGAGCAATACAAAATCATTATCGCCCTTAACGCCATAATCAGGATTTTTTATTGCCGGGTCAAGCCATTTTTTGGGTAAATAAAAGCCTACCCTCCAGTCTCTTTTGCCGGGGGTTGCCACTGCGGGATCATCAAAAGGCCATCCGTCTGCCGGTGTATCGCCTTCAAAAAAGAAGGTCATTGTTTTACGCGGATCTCCGGCTTCATATTCATCAATCAGATCCTGTGTGCCTAAGTATCCCGCCCATGTTTGCATGGTTACCGGCATTGCTGCGTCCAGGTGTTCAATGTTAGGGAGCTGAAATTTAACGGAGAACATAATTTCATTGCTGGTATTTTGCCCCGACTTATAGAAGTTGGCCAGATAATCGGGGTTCAGTGTATATTGATTGTCATCAATGATCTGCTTAGCCAAAGCAGCGGCTTCAGGATACTTTTTTTCAAAGAGCAATGCTCTTACCTTGTATCCCTGCGCGGTTGATTTAACAGCATGACCGGAGCTGTAAGCTTCATCCGGCAAGGCGGCAATGGCTGCATCCAGATCCTGGTAAACAAAGGCAAGCACATCGGCCCTTGATGATTTATTCATTGGGGTCTTGAAATCTATGGTAAACGGATCCTCCTTAACGATAGGTACATTGCCATAAAGTTGTGCCAGCCATAAATAATTAAAAGCCCTTAAAAAATAAGCCTCTCCTTTATACCTGGTTAGTTTATCACCGGTTAGCACGTTGTCTACATTAGCCAAAAAGGAATTAATAGCGGCAATGGCTTTAAAGTTGTTTTCATAATAACTCCGTACATAAGCGCCTGTGTTGGGCGTAATGCCGGAACTTGTGGCATCGTAGCCGCCGCCATAGTTGTGCTGACCGAAAAAATCATCGGTATAGTTATCCCAGCCCATTATCTCGTATTGCTGGCATGCCCAGTTGCCACCCGGTGCATATAGAAAGTTATAAAGCCCCGTTAATGCCAGATCGGCATCGGCTTCCGATTTCCAGAAAACAGTAGTAGATAAACGATCAGGAGGAGATACATTGAGAAGCCCTTTTGTGCAGGATGCAAACAGCATAAGGATTGCAATGCCTGTAAGTAATATGTTGCTTTGATATTTTTTCATATCAATAAAAAGTTTAGAATTTAAAAGTTAGAGTTGAACGGTTGCTCCGAAAGTAAATGTTCGTAATTGCGGATAGGTTACATAGTTACCATCGCTTGTCCATTCAGGGTCAATCCCCGGGAATTTGCTTACGGTAAACACGTTATCAGCCGCAAAATAAATCCGCAGCGATTTGGCGCCTGCCCTGCTTACAAGATTTGCAGGAAGAGTATAGCCCAACTGGATGTTCTTTAAACGCATAAACGAAGCATCTTTCAGGAAATAGGTAGAGCTGTAGTTTTGTACAGGCGCATATCCGTCTGCCGAATATATTTTAGGCATCGTGGTAGAGGGATTGGTGGGCGTCCACCTGTTTCTCCAGTCTGTAGTAGGTACAGAGCCCTGCCTGAAGGGTTCAGCGCCCCATCCGGTTACATATATTTTCTGACCCTGCGATCCGTATAATTGGGCATTGAAATCAAAGCCCTTCCACTCTGCTCCCAGGTTTATGGTATACTGGTAAGCGGGATATTTGCCTCCCACATAGGTACGGTCTTTATCGTCTACTTTTCCATCTCCGTTAACATCTTTTATTTTTAAATCGCCGGGAGTGGGTGCAACGGGTTGTGCGGGAGATTTATCAATCTCATCCTGGCTTTGGAAAATGCCATCCCATACATACATGTAATATGCATCCAATGGATGTCCTTCTTCCCGTATCGTTCTGCTGTCAATTTCAGTTTTGCCGTATTGTTCTAATATGTTTTTATAGGTTTGAAAATTGGCTCCTGCATAATAGGAGAATGCACTTCCGATTTTATCGCGGTATTGGGCTGAAAATTCAAATCCTTTATTTCTAACGGCGCCATCATTTATGGTTGGGGCTTCTAATCCTAACCATAAGGGAACCTGGGAGCCTCTTAGGATGTCAAACGTATATTTATTAAACCAGTCTGCAGTAAAGGAAAACCTGTTTTGTAATGCGGCAATATCAATCCCTATATCAAATACACGGGTAGTTTCCCATGTAAGCGAGGGGTCTACCAGGCTTCCTGCCGAATACCCGGGCGTTACAGAACCGCCGAATGCATAATCTCTGTTGCTTAATGTGGGCTGATATGGATAAGTGCCGATATTCTGATTACCCAATTGTCCCCATGATCCCCTGATCTTTAAATCATCCAGCCATGACGCACTTTGCAGAAAGGATTCGTTTGAAATACGCCATGCACCCGAGAAGGAATAGAATAAACCCCAGCGGGTATCTTTGGGCAGCCGTGAAGTGCCATCATAACGCACACTGGTTCCAAACAGGTATTTGTCCTGGAAATCGTAGTTGGCCGTACCATAAAAAGAGCGTATTGCCCATTGGGAGGATGAGCCGTTATTGGTCATTCCGGCCGATGGTCCTGCATTTAATTCCCGTAAAAGGTTGGTGGTAAATTGCGCTCTCCACGCATTGATATCGCTGCCTTCATTCTGCTCCTGCTGAAATCCTCCGATCGCAGAAACGGTATGATCGCCGAGCGACTTTCTAAAGTTTAGCTGGCTGTAGTATACCGTGTAAATATTATCGCTTCTGCCAACAGTAAGTCCCGGCGTACCTACATCCAGTAATCCTGCAGAACTCATATCATTGTAGTAGTAGGTTTGCACTACCGGTCTGAAATCATTGTATTTACTGGTTCCGTAATTGGCTCCGGCCTTTGTTTCCCATTTCAATGATTTTAAAATTTCAATATCAAGGGAAAGGTTGCCCTGTAAATAATAATCATCCGTTCTTGTCCTTACATCTTCTCCAACTATGGCTACCGTATTTTTATTTCCTGATTCGTTGGAATATGCTTTTTTTATCCATTTGCCATCGGCAGATTGTGGCGGATACAACGGCGATTGCGCCAGCGTAGATAAAAACATATCTCCTGCTCCCTGCGGCGGATTAAGCCTGTTGCCGTACCGCATCTGCACATTGGTGCCAATGGTTACTCTTTTATGCACTTTTGATGACAGGCCAAGATCCATCGTATATTTTTTGTAGCTAAATCCGATCATTGTGCCAGGCTGATCGGTATAGCCAATGCCCAGGTTATAGTTGGTATTGTCTTTACCGCCGCTAAGACTTAAATAATGGTTTTGTACATATGCGGGCTGAAACAAATCGTCTAACCAGTTGTGGTTAGGATATTTTACCCTGTCGGTAGCGTTCCTGTATAAATCAATCTGCTCCTGGGTATAGATGGGCTGCCGGCCGGAATTGGTATTGGCCTCGTTAGACAGTTCCATGTATTCCGCCGAATTGTATATGGTTTTTGGCACGCTGGTAGGATTGGATATGCCCAGGTTATAATTATACTGGAGAGAAAATCCCCCGCCCTTTCCTTTTTTTGTTTTTATTACAATTACGCCGTTAGCGCCTCTTGAACCATAGATTGCCGCTGAAGCCGCGTCTTTCAGCAGGCTGATGGATTCAATATCGTTCGGGTTCAATACCGTTAAGCTTCCCGGTAACCCATCAACAATTATCAAAGGCTCATTACCCGCTCCGCTAAAAGTAGATATCCCCCTGATCCGAAGGCTCACTCCTTCATTTCCCGGTTCGCCGGAACCTTGTATTACCTGTAAGCCGGGCAACTGGCCCTGGAGCAATGCCGCGGGGTTGGTAGCTACCCTTTTATTTAATTCATCACCCGAAACGGTAGCCACGGCGCTTGTAAGCTTACGCCTGCTTTGCGTGCCATAGCCAACTACCACCACATCCGTAAGCTGCGCTGTATTGACCAGTAAAATAATGTTAATGGCATTGCGGTTGCTTACCTGCACAGCTTGTGTTACAAAACCTACATAACTGAAGCTGAGGGTGGCGTTTTCGTCAACAGTAATACTGTAATCTCCGGATTCATCGGTGGTAGTGCCAATGCCGGTGCCTGCGGAAACGCTTACGTTAAACAAGGGGTTACCGTCAATGTCTGTAACCCTGCCTTTTACCGTAATAATACCCTGGGTCAGATCGTCTCCTTTTATTGCGATCAGCTTATCATTTATACGGCTGTACGTTAGACCTGTTTTAGAAAATATCAGCTTCAGGATGGCGTCAACCGGAATGTCTTTTGCTTTCAGGGTAACTGTAAGGTCGTCCGACAATACCTGGTTGCTGAATGCAAAACGGTAGTCCGATTTTCTTTCAATAATTTTCAGTGCCTGGCTAAGTTTTGTTTTTCTGAAATCAACCGATATCTTCTCCTGCGAAAAGGTTTTAGCCGAAACATGCAGGGCCGTAATCAAAATCACTAAAACAGTTAGCTTCATAAGCACAATCGTTTTGAGCCATCCTCTCATGGAAGGAGGGCTGATGAAACAGGATCTTTTTTTCATACTTTTGTTCTGGTTTTATTGTTATAAAATGAGGAGGCAGGACTGTTTTCAGGATATCCGGCCCCCATTTTTCAATCCGGGAGAAATGGTTCGTACCCATTTCTCCCTTTTATCTGGAAATTGTTATTTGCGCTCCATCGGTTTTATAAGTGAAATGATAAGAATACTGCAGGGCTTTCAGCACCTGTTCAATGTTTTCTTTTTCAAAAGTGGCGGTAAAGCTGTATTGACCTACTTCCGCATCTGTAATATGTATTTCCACGTTATACCATCGTTCTAACTTTTCTTTTAATGCTTCAAAAGTTTCATTTACGATCTCCAGCCTGTTTTGTGACCATGCTGTTTCAATTACCATGCTGTCTTTATTATATGACAAAGGCAGGATCTCCATTTCGCCGGCCGCTTCATGCAAAACCCGGGCGGGTTCTTTTACAGCGGCGCCCGCATAATTAATAAGTAATTTATGATTAGGGGAGAGCACGGTTTTTTGAGCGTTGTTCCTGTTAAACACTTCTACCTTACCGTGCAGCAGTGATACTTCATTGGTAATATCATCCGGATAGGCTTTAACATTAAATAAAGTTCCCAATACTTTAACATCATAGCTGTCAACATGTACGATAAAAGGAAGCGATTCATTATGCTGAACATCAAACAAGGCCTCTCCGCTTAAGAATACGTTCCGGTTGTTTTGGGCAAACTCCCGGTCAATACGTAAAGTGGAGCCGGCATTCAGGTGCAGCAGGGTGCCATCAGGCAGCGTTATGAGTTTCCGTTCTCCTTTTGCAGAGGTAAACTTCAGCAAGGCGGCTGGTTTGTTAATGCCCGCTTCCACACTTGCCATTGTGCTTTGGGATGTATTATTTTGCTTCCATAAGGTTACGCTTAAAATGATTACAGTAACTGCCGCCGCAGCCGCTGCGTAATAGCGTAGCGGTCTAAGCAGGCGTTTACCCCGTAATAAGGGATCCGAATATTGTTGATATTGCGTTGAGTCGTTATTTGGAGAATGCTGCTGATCTGTTACAATGCTTAATCCGAAGACCAACGCCCTGGCTTCCATTATTTTTCCGGTTTCACCGGGATGGTTACGCATATAATCTTCCCAGTAGCGTATATCCGCTTCATTTTTCCGGAAACAATAGTTGTAAAAAGAATCATTGATAACAAGTTCTTCTACCGACGGATGCAATGACATGGGTATCTTTTTAAAGATAGACGGGAGGTACTTAAAAGTTTACCGGCTTTTTCAGAAAAAAATCAAAACATGCTGTTGCCTGCCAGCAAAGGAAGCAGGGCGAAGACTGCCGATAGATGGGCAGAAGGGGAAATGCCGTTCAGCTCGGCACGAAGTATTTTAACACCTTCAAACAGGTTGTTATATACCGTTCTGCGGGAAAGGCCTGTTTGCGCCACAATTTGTTCCGTACTTAATCCTTTATAAAACTTAAGATCAATAACCTTGCGGCAGCGGGCGGGGAGCTTTTGATAGGCTTTTCTTATTTGCTTCATTAGCTCTGTATTAGCCTGTGCCAGCTCGAGGGTTTCCTGAACAGAGGGTATGGCAGGCTCATCAATGATATTTTCCGTAGTAATAAACCGGTTTTTCCCCGTTTTCCGGTAATGGTCAATGAGCTTTCTTTTGAAGGCCACAGATAAATAAGCCTGTGGATTGATAATGGAGGATGGATTAATTTTTTTTTCAAGCAGGTCCAAAAAAAACTGGTTAACAAGATCACTTGTTTCATCCTGTTTATATCCCAGTTTAAGCCCCATATTCATCAAATGAATACGGAACGATTCGTACCAGTATTGCACTTCCGCGGATATATCTCTGGAAACCATCACAGCAGTTAATTGGTTTAGCAGTTTAGCGGCAAAGCTAAAGATAATTTCCCTGACTTATGTTTTTAGTACAGATTATAAATGCCGCAGGTTCGTTGGATACAGCAGCAGCCGCCGCCGCTTCCCGTATCAAATTACTGCTTCCATTCCACAACCGCCACCACCGGCAAATGATCTGAAGCGTAACGTTCGGGTATTACCTGGTGCGAAACAACCGACAGCCGGTTGCTTTTTTGGTACATGATAAAGTCTATGGTTTTATCAGGGTCAATAACCGGTATGGTAAAATCGCACGGGCTGCAGGTGCGCGTAAATTGTTCTTCCAAGATAGCAACAGGCTTTGAGCCGGGCACGGCATTAAAATCGCCTGCAATGATGAAAGGATGCTGAAAGGAGCGGGCAATGCGGTTGATAGCTTCTGCCTGTATGATGCGGTTCGTGTCGGTGCGCAAAGCGTCTAAGTGAGTGCTACCGAATTGAATTTTAATGCCGCCCGGTAAAGTTACCAATGCCGTGGCCAGTACCCTGGGTTCGCCTTTGGTTTCGGCAACCGTGGGGAGGCGGTGAACCTTTTCGTTCGACAAAGGATATTTAGACAGTATGGCCACGCCATAGTCTCCCCCGTCATGGTCAATGGCTTTGGCGAAAAATACCTGCATATCCAGCTTTTGAGCCAAAAGGCCTGCCTGGTCAATTTTGCCTGAGCGCTGTACATTTACATCCACTTCCTGTATGGCTACTATATCGGGGCTTTGCCGGCGGATAGCTTCTGCTATGGCATCCACATCAATGAACCCGGGTTTTGACGGCGGATTGCAATGATGCAGGTTATAGCTCATTACCCGTATAGTGGTAGCCGTATTACCTGTAGCAGCAGTACCCGAAATTTTTGGGGCGCAGCCGGGTATTACTGCCAAGGCACAAAAAAAGAACAGAGCCTGTATGGTTTTCATTGCAGTAAGTGCGCTTTTGCAGATGGTTGATTTGATATAAAATGGTTTGAACAAAGATGCTGCATATTTTCAGCAATAGCGTTTAATACGCATCATTTAATGCAAACACCGGTTTCCGGTACATCCACTGCCCGCCTGTAAAGTCGGGGAATTCCACGGTTTGATTACCGAGCTCAATGGAGCTTTCACTCAATGGTGTAATAGCGCTCCAGGCTGCGGCATCGTATACATCCATGGGTGTTGCTGTTTTCCGTTTGATGGATTCTACGAGCGCATGGATCACAAAAAAATCCATCCCGCCATGCCCGGCGCCTGCCGATTCTTTGCTCCATCTTGCCCATAGCGGATGGTCGTATTTATCTAACCAGGCTTTTGCATCGTCCCATGCATGCGCTTTGGCCGCTTTATCTTCTATATACATGCCGTTGTTTACATCCATCCATAATCCCTGCGTGCCCTGTACCCTGAAGCCGAGCGAATAGGGCCTGGGCAGGTTGGTATCCAACTGCAGCAGGATGGTTTCTCCATTAGCGCAGCCGATATGGGTAGTAATAACATCGCCTAATTTGAATTTAACTTTTGCATTGGGATGGTTTTCTCCTCCTTTCTTTACAATATAATTATGCAGGCCCCTTGTTTTGCTGGAAAAAGAATTTAAAGTAATGAAACGGTTGCCCCTGTTAATGTTGATATAGTGCGCTATGGGGCCAATGCCGTGTGTAGGGTACAGATCGCCGTTACGATGAACCGCATGCTCCGTTCTCCAGCGGGCTTCAGAAAAAGCTTTTTCACCAAATTCAACACCGTGCCCGTAAGGATGGTCGCCATCGTTGAATTTTACCTCACGCAAATCGTGCTGGTATCCGCCCTGCAGGTGAATGAGCTCTCCCAGCAGGCCCTGGCGTACCATATTCAATACCGCCATTACATCCCTGCGGTAGCAAACGTTTTCCATCATCATTACATGCGCGTTATATTTTTCGGCGGCTTTTACCACATCCCAGTGATCCTGGAGCGTAATGCCCAGCACTACTTCCGTTCCCACATATTTAACACCGGCTTCCAATGCGCCAATGATCATGGGCTTATGCCATTCCCATGGCGTTGCTATTACTATCCCGTCCACTTTCTCCGTGTCCAGCATTTTTTTCCAGGCATAATCATCACCGGTATACACAACCGGCATTTTTTTACCGCTTTTTGAGATCAGCTCTTTTGCCGATTTCAAAGAACGGTCATCTACATCACAAATAGCCGTTATATCAACATCCGCTCTTCTCAACAGCAGGTCAAGATGGTTTTGTCCCCGCAGGCCTACCCCAATGATTGCCATTTTTACTTTGGGATCGGCGCTTCTTTTTCCTGCAAATAAGGTGGCTGTGGGTAATACGGCAAGCGAGGCGGCGGCGAGTCCCGCATTTCTTACAAATGCTTTCCTGTTCATATATTTGTTTTTGTAGTGATTTTTACAACAAATTCAGTATGGTCTGTTTCAAGGTAAATATAGCTTCTTTTGGTTTGCGCCCCACTGTTGCCCGGTAATTCAGGAAGCAGTGAAATGCCATCGGTTAATGAAATTAGGATAATAATCTGTTGAATATACATGCAAACGGTTGCGCAAGATGGGCGATAACATGTTAACAGGCATCTGTTTTTGATAAGCGCATTCTTAAACGGCATTGGTATTGAATATACAGATTGATAACGATATGAAACCTTATGGTAAAGCTCCCAGGTTAATATCAGGCTGTTGCCCCGCGGCCGGTTTGGTAAACAGAGTGCCGGGTGAAACATTATCATTAAAGAACCCGTCCATTCGCAAAAAGAATTTCCCGTTTTCTACTCCCCCTGCATAATCCTGCCGTTGTTTATTTTTGCCTGTGGCATCAACGGTAAATGTAAATGCGGTTACTTCCGTCCAGCTTCCGCCTGCTAACCGTACCCATTGGTTGCTCCAGTATGCTTTTCTTTCCCGGTAACCTTCATTGGGGTTAAAATTTTCAAGAAAACCATGAAACCGGGTAAGGTAGGTATTAGTATTGGGTCTTTTCCAGGAGGCTATCAATTTCCAGTTGCCCGCCTCCGGTACAAAAAACCAGGAGGTGTAAATGGTATTGCCTGCGCCGTCTGGCTTTCCCCGTGTAAGAAATTTATAGGTAGTGCCAGCCTTCCAGTTAAAGATCATATAGCTCTGCCCGCCTGTGCCTTCGCCGCCAAACCTGCCTGCGGTAACATCATCGCCTTTTTTTACTAAGGTAGTTTGACCCGAAGCGGGATCCCATACCGAAAAAAGTACTCTTCTTTCCGTTGGGGAGTTTACCTGTATGCCCATATAACCTTCTCCAAACCCATTTGCCATAAAATAGCTGCTCATTTTATCTTCGCCTTCGGGAACGGTTAACTCGCTGTAAAAATATTCCTTATCGCCATCGGGGATCGTATAATTCAAATGGCAGGACGGACCTCTTCTTGACCAGTAAAAATTTGCAGGGTCACTGGCAAAAACAATGTTGCCGGCTGTTGCGGAACCTCCAATAAGAATATCAGAAACATCGGCAAACCATGTTCCTGTTTTACTTATACCCTGCAGATCAACTTTTATATAGCCCGGTTTTGAAATGGCTACCGTTCCTGCAAACCAGCTTTTATTTTCACTACCGGTAAGGGCTACCCTAAAATCACTCCCGTTAACCGAAATTTTTATAACGCTGCTGCCTGAAATTGCTTTGGCTTTGAGGCCTACATGCAGCTCACCTGCTTTTTCCAGTTTGAAAAATATGCTGATCACGCTGCTTCTGTCGGTCCATTTGCTCAACCCGTTTTTGGTAATTTCGGCAGAACCCTCCGGCGCTATTTGAGTAATATATCCGTTTCCTGCCAGTGGTATAGCGATGTTTGTTGGTGGAAATAACTGTGGCAGGGTAGTGGTGTACCCTTTTGGGCAGTAAGCTGCCAGCACTACAAAAAGGATTACTCCAATACGTGAAAATATTTCTCTTCCCGGCATATTTATTTTTATCTCCATTTTACTACGGTGAAAACAATTTTTGAATAGCCCTCTTTCTCATAGAGTATTCCTAGTGCCCTACCCGTTACGTTTACGATATCGGAATAGGCGGCATAATCCTTTCTGTCATCTTCACTTTTAGCAATTACAAAATGCTTTTTCCATGTTTTGCCGTCATCATAGCTAATGCGCAGGGTTAGGTTATTTCTTTGCTTCGTATTGGCAGCATTACAAAAGGCAATAATGTTGCCCTTCTTTTTCTTACCGATAGTTAAGATGCTTCCCTGGTTAACGGGGTCAGGAAGATTGTTATCAAAATAAGTGGTATCCCAGGTGGCGCCGCCATCGCTGCTTATAGAAACGATCCTTGCCCGCAGATCTCCTTTCTGGTTGCGGCTGTTCATCATGAGCTTGCTGCCCAACAGTTCCGCTGCCATAGATTCATTGCTTCCCGGAAGGTTAACCGTTTCGCTCAGGTGAAAGGTTTTGCCGTGATCGTCTGTATAAAAACCATGTGCCTGGTAATCGGCAAACTGCGGTTGCGGGTTGCCGGCAGAATGATTGGCTGCTATAAAAATGCGGCCTTTGTATTTGCCTGTGCTGAATTGCATGGCATGACCCGGAGTGTTGGCATAGCTGCGCCAGTTTTCCGGAAAGTTATACGCCGGGTTTACCTGCGGTTGTTGGGGGCGATGGGTTTGTGTAGTTATATTCACCGGTTCGCTCCAGGTAATGCCATTGTCGGTTGATGTTTTATACCAAACTTCCCTCAGCCCTTTTCCTTTTCTTACTTCTCCTTCGTGATTATTACCAGTGTTGTAAAATAAAAATATTCTACCCTGCGGATACGCCGGATCGGTGCGGTCTGCAACAGGCGCCGGATTGCCGGCCTGCAGGGTATCTACATCAACAATGGTTTGCAGGGCGCTCCATGTTTTTCCTTTATCGCTGCTGCGTTTTGCAACAATATTAATATCGCCAAAATCGCCTGCGCCGTGCACACGGCCTTCTGCAAAAGCCAGTAAATCGCCATTGGGTAATTTAATGATGGCAGGGATGCGGTAACTTTTATGTCCTTCGGTGCCCGATACAAAAACAGGAACATCTTTTACCTGTGCAAACGGGGCGGTAATAAAAAGGAATAAAGCGATTGCGGTAACTGCTGTTTTTATCATAATACATTTATTTTAAAAATTGATGCCGGCAATCCTTCAGCATTCACGGGGTTGAGGTTAAAACTATGAAATAATGATTAATCGTTCTGCAGCTTTAGCATTATTTTCCATCAGATGACTAACTCCCAAAAAATTGTCCGGCTACTTTCATAGCCGGACCCTGTCATACCCCCTGCCAAAATAATCACTCCTTCTTTAAATGCTCCTGTAGAATTTGAGCGCAATACCATTCCTGCCTGGGCAAATGAAACGGGCCTTTGAACAAATTTCCTTTGGCGGTTTGTGCAATGCTTCCGTTGCGATGCAGGTAGCCAAACCATTCCCCGTTTTCCTTATCATGAAAATGCTGATAAGAATAATCGTGCACCTGCTTATGCCATTTGGCATACTTCTCATTTCCGGTTATCAGGTAGGCCAATAATGTGGCAATGATCGTTTCATTGTGGGGCCACCAGAATTTCATATCCTGCCAGTATTCCTGAACCGGTTTGTTGTATACATCACGGAAATATAAAATACCGCCATGCGCCGCATCCCATCCGCGTTCCCACATATAATCGAGTATTTTGCAACCCAGTTCAATCAAATGCGGATCGTTGTTGCGGTATCTGGCTTCGTGCAAAATAAACCATGCGCCTTCAATGGCATGGCCGGGGTTGAGCGTTCGTCCGTCTATATGATCAATGATGCTGCCACCGGGCGCCACCTGTTCCATTACGCAACGGATATCATCCTTTACAAAATATTTTTCTATTTCCAGCATCCATTTACTGATCCATATATCGCAACGTTCATCGCCAATGGTTTCGCGTAATTGCTGAGCAGTGTTTATCATAATCATGGGCACTCCAATACCTATAGACGGCCTGGTATCCGTGAACTTGGGTTGCAGCAGTCCCGGCATGGTGGCATACTCAATGCATTTACCAAAAACCCTTCCTGCGTTTTCCGCCGCTTCTTTATCTCCGCTGGCTTTGGCGTAGGCGGCCGCGGCAATTACATAAAAAGTTTCGGAGAAAAAATATCTTCTTTTGCGTAAGGGTTTCCCATCACGGGTTACATGAAAAAACATTTGTTCCCGCCCCGTGTGGTTCGGGCTGGTATCTGTGTCGAAACAATGGGTATTCAAAAAATCATAACCCAGCTTTGCACCTTCTAACCATTCCTGCTTTTTTTGTACGGTATTGTATAAGGTAGAAAGCAGCCAGGTTGCCCTTCCCTGTATCCACACCGCTTTATCATCGTCAATTAAGCTGCCATCTGCATCGCGCATTAATAAAAAGCCGCCATGCTCTTTATCAAATGAACGCGGAAACCAGAAGGGCACGGTATCATTGAGCAGTTGATTACTGTAAAATTTTTTTAACGCAGCAAGGTCTTGTTTTGAATAAGACATAACTTTTAATGGATTTTGATTTCAAATGTAGAAGCCGGCAGGCCTTCACCATTTACCAGGTTGGCATCCGTGAAAGGTTCCCAACCATACAATACTTCTACGGGTTTGTTATTTCTATCTAAAGGAATAATCACGTTATTCTTATTGATAACCGCTATCGCTTCCCTTTGCTGTCCTTTTTCATTTACGATCCTGAAGCCACGCAAGGCTTTTCCATCGGCTGTTTTTAATTGCAATCCTGCATACTGAAATGATAATACAATCTGCCCGTTTGCCTGTGTTGCTTTTAATGGCATAGGTCCATACGGCACAATGCTTTTTTGTTTGTATGTATAATGCAGTGCCAGCCTTGCCAGTCTTTCCCCAACCGGTTTTTTATTTAGCGGATGCACATCGGTTGCGTTGCCCACATCGCTGCTAACCGCCATGCCGGCGTTCGGAATGGTTTTTAACAACTGCAACTGGCTGTTCCGGAAAGATGGCCACGAGGGCCGGTTGAGCGATGATAACTGCACATAATAAAAAGGGAAAGTATAGCCCCATTGTTTTCGCCAGCTTTTTACCAGCTCAGGAAAAACTATTTCGTGCAGTTCAATATTGTGGGCATTGCTTTCGCCCTGGTACCAGATCACGCCCTGTATCGGAAAATCTACCAGCGTTTTAATCCCTGCTTCGTAATTGTAGCAGGGCTCATAGGGATGCCGTTGTTTGGGATTGGTACTGTTCTTCAAATTGGTATTGGCTCTTTCCCGCACCCAGGGCTGAAAAAAATCGGAATTTCGCCAGTTATACAATTCATTTACCAGTACCGGGTGATGTTCCATTGTATAGCGATCTATCCATGATTCGGTTGTGGAGCCGCCAACCGCTACTGCTATCAAACCAATGGGCACATTTAATTGCTGTTGTAGTGCTTTCCCAAAATAATAGGCTACTGCTGAAAAGTTTTTGGCATTTGCTGAATCACATTTTTGCCAGGATCCGGCAAAATATTCAAGGTTGTTTACTTTATCCAATGTAAGCGAATCCCATGCAGCATTGTTTGTTTCGGCAATGGGTTTACTGTTATACAGGCGAAGGGTTCCGTTATTTTGAGCCGCCTTCATTTCGGCTGCATCGTTGATAGCAGATTGTAAAGGAAAAGCCATATTGCTTTGTCCGGAACATAGCCAAACCTCGCCAATCAAAATATCATCAAGCGTGATGGTTTTATTGGGCGATGTAATTACCGCTTTAAAAGGCCCCCCTGCGGGCATTGCCGAAAAACGGGCGCTCCATTGTCCATTATCACCGGCAACAACTGCCTGTAGTTTTCCATTGAATAATATGCTGATCTTTTCTCCCGCATTGGCTATGCCATAAAATTTGATGGGTTTGTTTCTTTGCAATACCATATGCGATGCAAACACCGGCGATAGTTGCAGCCCGCCAAAATCGCCGCTGATCTTTTGATATGCTTGTTTTGCAATTTCTTTCTCTTGTGCACTAACATTTACTGCCGTGAGCGCCAGCAAAAACAAAAAATATATGCTTCGGTATAGTATCATCTTAAAACGCTATTGAATGATATCGCTTACAGGTATCCTTACAAAATATAATGCTCTGATGCCTTCATAGAGAATACCGATAGTGTTATCGTCAATTTTTGTAAGCGCAGAATAACCATATAATCGTCGCTCGTCCAGTAAAAGCTGGTTGGCCGGCTGCCAGGTTTCGCCCAAATCGAGACTGGCCTTGATCGTCATATCTTTTCTTGCAGTAGACGAATTTACATTGCTGAAGAACAGTACATCCCTCATCACTCCTTTCACATTCACTTTCGCTTTAATGATGCTTGCCATACAAACAGGGTCTTGTAAAGCATTATACGATGTTGCATGTTCTGTCCAGCTTTTTCCCAGATCCTTTGTAGTAGCTACGCTGCGGAAGCTGCCGCGGTTATCCCGCATATTCAGCATGAGTGTGCCGGGCGTTGTTTCCACAACCTGTGCTTCTGTTGTATTTGATTTGGCGCCAATGCCGCTCTTCCATGTTTTGCCATGATCATCGCTGTAAATAATAGAAGAATGCGGCATACCCGGTTTTTTACTTTCATCCCAGTACTGCGATGCAAATACCAGTGTGCCGTTTTGCATGGCAATACCATTACCCGGCCCATTGAAATATAAATGCCATATTGGGTTTTTTACCTGTGTTGTTATAGAAACCGGCGCCGACCAGGTGAGGCCATCATCATCGCTGCTAACCAAAACAAACTGTCCGGTAGTATCGGGTGAAAGCCCGGGCTCTGATCCTGCTATTGACCTGTTGCCTTTACTCCACAATGCCGCCACCCATATTTTTTTACTAACCGGATCAAATAAAATGGAGGGATCGCCTATGCCATTGTTTTCATGCAGCGCACCCATGTCCATAATGACCTTCATCGGTTCCCATGTTTTGCCGCCATCCGTACTGCGGTTCATACCTACATCAATATCGGCCGGCAGGTCGCCTGAATGTTTATAGCGGATATCATAAACACTTATCAGCGTTCCTTTATCAGTAGTGGTAATGCCCGGTATACGATAGCTATGTACACTATCATCCCAGGCTTTTCGCAAAGCGATCCCGGTATAGTTAGCAGCTAAATTATTTTTCGTTGTAATAGTGTGAGAGCGCTTCGCCGCATCGGTAAGTTTGGTTGCCTGCAATTGTATCCTGCTGTCTGTATCCGCGTTTTCTTTTAGTGTTGCGCTTAACCAAATATAATTCCATCCGGGCTCAACGGCAATATCAACAGGTATTGAGAATAGTTTATTTGCAGGCGTTACAGAGGCGATATTATTCTTAGCAGAAAATAAAGGTTCACCACCATTAAAAAAAACCTCCACTTTATCTATTGCCTTAACTCCCTGTTCATTCAAAGAAAAATAAATTTGCCGGTAATGGATGGAAGCGCTTCCCGCAGGTAAATATACTTTAATGCATAAAACCGGGTTGTGCTCCAGTCTTTTTAATACAGGAATGGCCGGTGCCGTTGCCGTAATAATTACTTTGCCTGGTGAAGACATTACGGTTGTTTCCTGCGCATAGCCCACAACTGCTGGGAGCAGCGTTAAACAAAATGTATAAATGTTTTTTTTTCTGATCATGATATTTTTTTCATTAATCGTGTAATACTAAACTGATCATGTTGTTGCATCATCAAAGTCATTTGCTTTTGGCCGCAGGAAGGACACCTGGATGATGAGTGCCACCAGCACAATAGCCGAAAGCATGGCAAAGCTTTTTCCCAGGTTGCCCGCATCGGTTGATTTTCCCAGCCAGTCTGTTACCAATGCGCCGGCAAATACGCCTGTCATATTCATCAGCCCATACGCGGTTGCCCTGTATTTAGACGAAACGAACTGGCAAAGAATGGGCATATTGTTGGCATCGAACATGCCGAAGCCAAAGCCAAAGCAAAAAGCGGCGCCCATAACATGAAACATGGAATGACCATAACCCACCAATAATAAGGAAGGGATCGTTAACGCCAGGCCTATGGCGCTGGTATAGATCCTGCCCCTGATGTTTTTTTGCACCCAGCGGTCAGATAATATGCCTCCAAAAATTACACCGAGGAAAGAAGAGGCGGCTATAGTGATCGTTGAAAGCGGCCCGGCCAAAGACATGTCAATGCCCAGGTTCTTGGCGAACAAAGTAGGCAGCCAGTTCTTGACCCCCCATCCCGGAAGGCTGGGCACAGCGAAATAAAAGAGAATGATCCAAAAGGCAATATTGGAAAAAAGCAATCCTAATCCTTTAAATAAGGAAGCTTTTTCTTTTATGATGTTATTGGTTGCGGGTGTTAGCTCCGGCGATTTTTTCTCACGTAAAAAAAGAATTAAAATAAAGGAATACACAATTCCTATGATCCCAAAATAATGAAAAGCAGATTGCCAGGAATAGTTGAATGCAATGGTAGCGCCAAAGCCGCCTAACGCCTGGCCCATGTATAGGCCGGTCATATGAATACCAATGGCCAGCGACCTTGTTTTTGAAGTGTGATAGTCGGCGATCAGTGAAAGCCCGGCAGGGATATACAATGCTTCGCTTACGCCCATAATGGCCCTGAGCCAGTACAACTGGTTAAAGTTTTCGCAGTAACCCATCATATAGGTTACCCCGCTCCAAACAAAAAGGCTTATAACGATGAGCCATTTCCGGTTGATGCGGTCGGCTATCATGCCTGCTATCGGGCTCATGAAGCCGTATATCCATAGGAAGATAGCCATCAGCCTTCCAAAATCCCTTGCCTCCCTTAGTTCAACGATATCAATCATCATCGAGGGCTGCATGGTGCTGAGCATCTGCCTGTCCATATAATTGAGCAGCGCTACTACCCAAAGCAAACCCACCACCACCCAGGGGTAATTTTTTGAATATTTCATTTGCATATTATACGTTTTCTTATCACAAAGGGCACAGCATTTTCTATAGCAAAGCGTACAAAGTATTTCACAAAGCATGCAAAGAAAAACCTTGCTGAGTGCAGTATACTTCGTGCTCCGTTTTATTTTAAACACATAGGATCATAGCCACATAGGCACACATAGGGCTTGCTTCCTTCTATTGTGCTTCTATGTTTCTATTGTGCCTATGTGTTTATTATTTACCACATAGGGTCATAGGCACATAGTTGCACATAGGTATACATCGTTTTTTTATTCCTGCCTTCAAACATTTAGCTGTTCCTGGTACCCCCCTGAAACCTGTACCCTAAGACCTCTAACATGCATCCTGCAACCTACTGTATTCTCCCCATCCGTATTTCAGGTGTGCGCACGCCGGCTCTTATTTCTCCATTGGGTATTACCACATCGTTGTTCCATAAAATGGCGGTAGTGGTAACCGGTGCTTCAAAAGGTAGCGGAGCGGCATTTGTCCAGTTATTGGTTGTTGTATTATAGATCAATACTTCCTTACTAAACCCCGGGTGTGCAGATTGCAATTGGTTTTTCTGCCGGACCAGGTGCTGTTGTTCTGCTGTATCGGTAGCTGCATTAATGGCGCTTATCAATAATTCTGTTTTATGAAAAGTTTCTCCCTTATCTCCGCCAAACAGCACTATTTTATTTTTACCTGCCGCTATGCCCGTTCCGGCACACAGGCTGTAGGGTAACGACTTAATTTCCGCCCATGCCCTTTTTCTAAGATCAAATGCGTAAGCGGATGTGTAGATATCGCTGATGCCATTGCTGTTTTTCTTTCTGCCACCCAATACATATACTGAAGGGCTGCCGGCAGCAAATTGCGCAACAACCACGGCATGGGAAACGGCATGGGGCAGGTTGGGTAAAGTGTTCCATTGGGCAACGGCATCCGTAATATCCAGACTATAAAAACCGCTGGCAGCGCTGTCGCTGTTTTCACCCCCTGCAAGATATATTATATTATCGTGTATCGTAATACCCGCGTTGCTGAGCGGGAGCGGCAGATCGGGTAAGTTTTTAATGATCACGCTATCGCTCTGATCATCCCATTGCAGTACAATGGTTTTTGAGGTAACGCCTTGCTCATTTTCGCCACCGGCACATACAATGCCAATGGGGGTGGAGATGCAGGCGGGGTATGCCAGGGGATAGGGTAAAGCAAATGTTTTATATAACGATAACGAATCTTCCTGTATTCTTTTCATCACGAAACCTTCAGCGTAATATTTTTTCTTTCCGCCCATCCAGGGAAAGCTGTCGGGGAAATTAGCCCCACCGGCAACAAGTAACACATCGTTTGTAACACCTGCAACAGGACCCGCAAGCCCAATCGCTTTTTCCTGTCCGGGCAGGGGGGGCAGCTCACCGGCAATACGCCAGGCCATAGTATATTTTTGTTCCTGGTTTTTACAGGAATGGAGCGGCATCATCATACTGCTTAAGAAAATAAGTAAAGAGAGTTTCATCATGTGTCGTTACACTTTATGGGCCGCCCTGCCCACCGACGCAAAACGGTTAAACCCGATGGCAGCCACATCTTTTTTAAACAGCTCAAATTCTGCAGCCGTCATATTTTTTACCGGCAGCCGGAATTCACCGCAATCAACACCAACGAGCTTCATGTAGGCTTTTCCGGTAGCAATGCCACCGTATTTACCCAGCAGGCGGATCATGTCAATGGATTGTTGCTGCAGAGTCCTCGCCTTTTCAAGGTCATTGTTAGTAAACGCGTCAATCAGCTCATAGTATAACGGCGCCGCATAGTTGAATGTGCTGCCTACTGCGCCTTTGGTACCTAAAACCAGCGCCGAAAGCATATTCTCATCACGCCCCCAAAGCATATCGTACCTGCCGTTTTGAAAACGCATGCAGGAAAGAAAATCCATAAAGTCTTCGTGCGTGTATTTGATACCTGCAAAATTGGGTATCTTACCGTCTATCTCCTGCAGCAAATCGTACATGGCAATGTTTACGCCCGTAAGCACGGGGATATGATAATAATAAAAAGGCATATCGGGCACCACCAATGCCACTTCCGCGCAGGCAGCGGCCAGCATGGTGGCATTGGCAGGTTTAAAATAAAAGGGCGATGTAAAAGAGATGGCGTATAAACCAATTTGCTTTGCATGCAGGGCCAGTTCCTTACAGTCGGCAATGCTTGTTCCTCCCAGGAACAGCATCACTTTAAAATCATCATCGTCTTTGGTTGCAGCAGCCCAGGCTTGGGCTACCGCTTTTTTTTCTGCCATGGTCATGGAAACGCCTTCTCCGGTAGAGCCACAAATAAAAGCGCCGGTAACGCCGTTCGCTTTCAGCATGGCATAATAAGAGGAAATGATCGCGGTATTCACGGAGCCATTGGCAAGCATAGGTGTAAAAGGCGCTGCTATAAGCCCGCTGAGGTGTTGGTTATTCATGTTCTTTAGTTGAGATCGTCAATAAGATATAAACGGGAAAGTTAAGCCGGGAACAGGAATATTCCCGGTATAACTTATCTGTGATAAAAAGTATAAAAGTATTGAGCAGATTGAAATTTTTTCAACCCGCTGAATTGAACCTGTTATTTGGGTTTGGAACTGGTATAGCCCGGTGTTTGGTCAACCAGCGGATCATTCGTCCAGATAGCCGCTTCTATCGGCCACAATACTTTGTAATCCTGTGTACCTTTATCCAATACGCCATAAGGATGGTTGGGGCTGTTGAATACCAACGGTTCGCCGCCGTACTTCATCCTGCGGATATCATACCAGCGCTTGCCTTCATACACAAACTCTTTGCTGCGCTCTGCAAATATGGCAAGCTCATTGGCATCCTGCGTACCACTCACAAAAGGTGCGGGATCGGCATTGGCAAATGCCCGGTCGCGAATTTGCTGCATATAGGACGAAGGATCGCCGCCTTCCGCATTTGTTATTTCGGCCAGCATCAGCAACCTGTCTGCCTCGCGGTAAACCGGCCAGTCATCCGTAAATACCCGCCGGTTCGCGGCATTCATTTCTCCCGGGAATTTAACCAGCGCGGTGTTGCGAACGGTAACAATAACATCCGCGCCTGATGCGCTGGTTTTATAATAATCATAAAAAGTGGCATCCCTGCGGGTATCGGCAATGTTGTACGACTGGAATAATTCGAAAGTATAGGCATAACGCTGGATGATCTGTGCGGGTGCGCTGGCAATATTCAAAGGATCTACGAGCGTTGGTCCAAGGGTTGTAGAGTCTTTTACATGCAGATTGTCGAAATTGAAGGTAGAGTACAGGAAATTGGAATAAGCCGTTCCCATTTCCGCTTCACCATCGCGGTAACGAACGGCTAAAATGATCTCGCCGTTATTCTTGTTTTTAAATACATCCCCAAAATTGGGAAGCAATGAGGTACCCGTTATAGCGTTCAATGCCGTTTTTGCTTCTGACAGATCCGCTGTAGTATTATACAATTTAGCAGACCACAAATACACTTCACCTTTTAACATTAACGCTGCTGAAGGATTCCACTGGCTTTTATCTGCAAGGGCACCGGCAGTACCAAACAAACTGATGGATTTATTTACATCAGCTTTAATAGCCGCCAGCACATCAGCTTCTGAAGCTCTTTCCTTTCGTAATGCAACCGCATCGGTATTGCCGTTTGATACTTCAGGCTCCAGCCGTATGGGAACACCGCCATAGGAACGAAGCAAATGGAAATAATAATAAGCCCGCATGGCATAAGCCTGTCCCAGCAAATAATTTTTTTTGTCGGCAGCCAGAAAATCTGACGCTTCCACTTTCTGGATGAAAAGATTTAATTGAAGGATGGGGCCGTAAAAGCCGGCCCAACTGCCAACGCCGGCCGAGGTTTCTTCAATTGCCTGGTTAATAATCGTTAATTCGCTCAGTGAAGTGTTTTGACGGTCTTCATTACTGAAACCACCGCCTCTCATTTCGCCGAGGCGTAAGAACATAAACCGGTTATCGCGGAACTGCTTGTGCATCCCTACCATAAAATTGGTAACCTG
>CAYVEI010000057.1:0-24931 GCA_964450515.1 uncultured Terrimonas sp.
AACGCATCAGCATTTACCATTACGCCGCCACAGGATAATACAAGTACAGGAACAGATAATCGCGGGGCAATGAACGCAGAGCGCAGGCAAAGGATGGTGATCTCCCTATAAAAAGGTTTGGCCGTTAAAAATTATCTTTTACCGCTATGCGAAGTCCGGAGACTTTGCACTTACTATGTTCACCGGAGACTATGTCTCCACAGTATAAAGTAACAACATCAATAAATATTCAACGTCTTACCAGAATCGCCAATAGATATAGCACCAGGCTATTGCATACAATATCAGCCATAATTTAATGCTTTGCCACCAGGGCCTCTTTTTTGCACCTTCTTCCAAAGTAATAAGCCAGGAACGCCTCCATAAAAAAGGCTTTACCTGCTCATTTGTTGGTGGCGCTGTGTTCAGTGAAACTACCATGATCAGCAGCATGGTCAGCAACTGCGCTATCGCCCCAACATATAACCAATGAAGATGTATACCTGCAGCTAATAATGAAACGGCAAGCGCTATCTGGATAAAAACCCCTCCGATTAACCCTGCAATTGCCCCGGCATAACTTGTCCTTTTCCAAAAAATGCCCATTAGCAATACGGAAATAAAAGGAGTGGCCATATAGGTAACGCCGGTTTGAAAATATTTGAACAGCCCGACACTGCCTACCAAAGGGGCAACCAGGGAAGATATTAATAATGCCGCGCCTCCCGAAACCTGCCCGGTAATGATCAGTTCCCTGTCTTTGGCATTTTTACGGATGAATTTTTTGTATACATCCAGAGAAAAAATAGTGGCAATTGAATTGGAGAGCGCACTTACGGTAGACATTACCGCCGCAAAAAAACCGGCCAGTATAATGCCTTTCAACCCCGACGGAGCAAAAAGCTCCAACGCTACCGGAAACGCACGATCCTGGCTATCGGGCAATAAGGAAGGTCCCTGCTGCATAACATCTAACCAGTGATATACAATTAAACCCAGCAGGCAGGTTACCAATGGCCGGATAATATTAATGAATCCAGAAAAAATAAGTCCCATCATTCCATCCCAGGTACTGCGGGCCGAAAGAATGCGCTGGATCATAACCTGGTTGGAAGACTGGTAAAATAAAAAAACGCCGAATGATGCCAGGATGAGTCCTGCAAATGGCGCTTCAGCATCGCCGGGTGGCTGATAGAGATGAAACCGTTCGGGCGCCGCCGCAACCATTGCATCCCAGCCACCGGGAATTTTGTCGAGCGCCACAAAGTAAAATATCACACCTCCTCCTATCAGCATCACGCACTGAATCGCATCCGTCCACATTACAGAGCTCAATCCGCCTAATAAAGTATAGCTTGCCGTAACCAGCACAATGCCGGCCATTACATATCCCTGGTTCCACCCGGTTAATTCGCTCAGTGTAATGCTGCCCCCATATATAACAGGAGGAAGAAAAACAAAAACATAACCGATCAGAATCACAAAACTATAGATGGCGCCGCAAGCCGGCCCAAAACGCCGGTTCAATAAATCGGGCACCGTCATTATTTTATTCCGCAAATACAGGGGAATAAAAAAGATCATCATCAATAAATAAGTAGGCAATGCCCACCATTCCCAGTTGGCAATTGCCAGTCCGCCTTTGTAAGTAGCGCCGATGGTGCCCACGATCTGTTCGCTCGACACAGAAGTAGATACAAATGCAGCACCGATAAGGTACCAGGGCATATTTCCGGATGCCAGAAAGTAGCCTTCAGTAGTTCGTTTCACCTTCCTGGCCGCCATCAACCCAATAATAACCACCAGCAGTGTTTCTCCAACAATGATCAGTATGTCCGCCAGCGAAAGATGAAAATTTTCCATAAGAATACCAATAAGCTGTTAAGTGTTATAAAGCTCCCTGTTGTGAAAGGTGAAAAGGCAAAAGTGAAAAACATTTCATTGCTCTCCTCTCACTTTTTACAAAAACATGCCTATTAAAATCAACCGTGCATTTGTTATTCCCTCAGTGTTATAACAACGCCTGCAATCGCCAGCGTTGCAGATGACAGGCAGATTCACCAGGTGCAACCCATATTCTTTCGCTCAACGTTTCCAGTTCCATGAAATCTTTGCAAACAAATACTTCTGTATTACATCCGTTATCAACGCATGCTTCAGGAATGGATAAACCGGGGCTGCTAATGACCAATGTTCCGTGTTGCTGAACGGCAGTAAGTAAGGGATGTTCGCTATGCCAGCCGGCTTTTCCCCTGAAATCACCGGGCTTTACTGTAATTTGCTCATTCACACGCTGCCATTGAGAAGGATCGGCGCCGGGCCAATAATGAATATTATCCGTTGTGCAGGAAGCCAATAACTTCGCTGAACGGGGAACACAGGTAATAGCCCACAAAGCGCCCGACCATTCTTCTTTTCCATTATTTTCAAGTATATGCTGTATATCAAATCCTTCTTCCCCGGATGTGTTACTGATTACCATAGAAAGCCGGGCGCCATCGGGTTTTTGCATAGCCGATACACGCAGCGTTGAATCAATAACCTGAACTTCGCAGGGTTCATTATCCGGGTAATAACTCGCATCACTTTCCGGTGCTGTAGTAAACCGGTGCCCGCCGTAAATACGCCATTCGCCCACCCGGAAATCCGTATCATCTTCGTATAAAA
This sequence comes from uncultured Terrimonas sp., assembly GCA_964450515.1. Classification (GTDB taxonomy): domain Bacteria; phylum Bacteroidota; class Bacteroidia; order Chitinophagales; family Chitinophagaceae; genus Agriterribacter. Next base: position 2,647 of record CAYVEI010000057.1, read on the forward strand.
GATTGCTATCACCCACATGGCTAACCGAAAGTATCCTTGGTCCTGCCGATACGCCTGCTATTAATTCATATTGACCTGCTGTGCATTGTACAGCATTCCAGCCATTCCATTTGATGAAAGAAAAATTCATGGTAAAATACGGCTTGTCAATCCTCTCTGGAATGCATCCATACGGGTAAACCCTTCTGCGTACCTGCAGCCGGCAGCCAACCCCCGGAATCGTGCCTGCACTTCAATCATATCAGTCAAATTAGTACCGGCCAAATCGCGCATGGCTTCCAACTGGCTTTTATGACATTCCAGCATTTGCTTTTTTATATTGAACACCCCGGAAATATCTACATATTCTGTTGGCTGAAAGCCAATTCCACCAAGATTATCCATGTAGTAAAGCTGCGCCTGTCCAAACCGGCAGGCTGGCATTTGCTGCCCGGGAATATGCGGAAGCCCCTTTTGAAAATACGCGTCAAAAACCAGTTGGCCCACATACCGGTGATCGGGATGATAATCGGTGGGCGAATGGGTAAAAATAACATCCGGATCAGCTTCCCTTAGTATATCAATCATAATCACCCGCTGCTCCCGGTCCGGAAAAACATGCTCATCCATCACGCCGCCCCAAATTACCTTTGCACCCATAACAGCCGCTGCAGCACGGGTTTCGGTTTCCCTTATCTTTCCCAGTTTGGCAGGAGCTATTACCGCATCACCCATACTACCGTCTGTAAATACAGCTATGGTAACCTGATGTCCTTCTTTCGCATAACGGATAAGCGTACCTGCGCAAAGAATCTCCGTATCATCCGGGTGAGCAACTACACAAAGGATATTCATATAATTTATTATTGATTAGAGTACGCCATAACGGTCGTATACAACCCTCAGTGAATCGCCATTCAGCAAGTCTGTTCTTGACTGGTCTTCCCGGAATACTTTTTCATAAGCCATTTCAAGCACTTTATCCTCTACTTCGCGGGGAACCACTACGATACCATCAAAGTCGGAAAATATCAGTTCGCCCGGATTAACTACTACTTCACCGCAACGTATAGGCACATCATACGCCATCACCCGTCCCCGCCCCAAACTATCCAACGGGCGAATACCGCCATAGAAAACAGGGAACTTCATGTCAATAATTTTTTTGCAATCACGGATCATACTGTCGCAAATACAACCCACCGCCCCATTGCGTTTGGCAATAGTGCTCATCAATTCTCCCCACGGGGCATTCGTTCCTGCATAGTCTGTAGAGTGTACCACCACATCTCCTTTTTTCAACGAATCTACCGCTTCGATCTCCAAACTATACGGATCGTCTTCAATATAATCCGTTTCCATCCAGCGATAGGTTCTTGCCCGGCCAACCATTGTGCTGTTGTCTGCATCAAGTGGTCTTAAGCGCTGGTGCATTGCCTGGTTCCTGTATCCCAGGATATCTAAAACATCGCAAACTATAGCTACATACAGGTTTTCTTTTATCCATTTAAATTTCTCTTCGTCGGTGTAAAGTCTGGTTTTTGTTTCCATGTTAAAATATATTTGATGAGCTGTTTCAGGGTTTATAAAATGCCGCAATATTTTTATTTAAGCACCCCGGTTTACATTGATTACAGATTTATACAAAAATGTTTTAGCGCTGCTTCATTTATTTCAATACCCAAACCCGCGCCCTGCGGAACAGGAATATATCCCTCCGCATCCATTTGAACAGGGTTTTGAATAACTTCCCGGAGCATGGGATTATCACTTACATTGTATTCCAGGAATAATGACCTGGGCAGCACAGCGTTCAGGTGAAGGCTTGCCGCCGTTAACAGATCCGTAAGCCAGGCATGCGGACAAACATCCACACCTGCATGTTCCGCTTCCCACATAATTTTTCTTGCCTGTGTAAATCCGCCGCAACGGGAAAGGTCGGGTTGTACAACGTCAATTCCCCCGCGATGTATCAGCTCCCTGAATCCCCATGCGGTAGCTTCCTGCTCCCCTGCCGCCAGCCGTGTTTTAACGCCGGCCGCTTTTACTTTTCCATAGCCATCGTATGATTCAGGATGCAGGAAATCTTCGAGCCAGAAAATATTATAGGGCTCTAAAGCACGGCATAGTTCAATAGCATCATAAGCGCTCCGGATCACCATCCATCCCGGGTCAATCATCAATTCAATATCGGGGCCCAACGCTTCTCTTGCTGCGGCCACTAATTGTATATCCTGCTTAGGGTTTTGTCCAAACACGCCCCATCCAAATTTAACCGCCGTAAAGCCACGCTGCATGTAAAATGCACAGGCCTGCTTCATAGCATCGGCAGTTGGGCGAAAGAGCGTGGAAGCATAGGCCCTAACCTTATCCCTTCTTGCGCCACCCAGTATTTTATATACCGGACGGCCAATGGCTTTACCTATAATATCATGACAGGCAATATCAAAGCCGGATAACACCTGCATAGCCACTCCCCTTCTTCCAAAATAAATAGTGCCCCTGTAAATTTTGTCCCACAGCCGCTCCACATCAAAAGGATCTTCACCAATAACCAATGCCCGCAATCCTTCAAATACACCCGACCCGCTTTCAGGCGCATTTACAACGGCTTCGCCAACATGCGGTGATGTTTCCACATCCGACCAGCCTGTGATCCCTTCATCGGTACTCACTTTCAGCAAAAAGCAATGCTTTACGCCGCGGGCCTCGTCACTCCCTGCCGGGTTGGTGATTTCGAAAGGCGACTGAAGGATAAATGCTTCTACATTGGTAATCTTCATACATACTTTTAAAAACTTCATTAATCAAATACCAGGGCAACTTTCAATGCCCTGTTGTGCCCGTTACGGGCCAAATCAAAAGCCTCTTCCCAACGGTTAAAAGGAATATGATGCGTAATGATATTTTCCAGCGCCAGTTTCTCTTCGGCCAGGCATTGGAGTGATTCATCTATTTTATTTTCATCATTGCATGCGCCAACAACCTCTAATTCCGAAACATGAATATTAAAAAGGCTTAGCGAAACCCGTTCCTGAACCGTACTGAAAACAACCAGCCGTCCGCGGGGCCGAAGCGCCTGCAAACAGGTTTCAACCGCACTCGCGGCACTCACGGCCAGGATGGCAACATCAACAGATCTTACGGGTACGGCATCCACTATCTCTACTCCGGGTATTTGCTGCAGCCGGAAAGGCTCACGGCCCAAAACCAGCACACGGGCTGCACCTGCCCTGTTGGCCAGGCGTGCAATAATATTACCAAAGGGTCCATCGCCGGTAACCAGAACCGTTTTGCCTTTCATATCATTTGAACGGGATATGGCCTCTAAGCATACAGCCACTGGCTCTAAAAGCGCGCCCAAAGCAAAAGATATATTATCCGGAATGGCCCGCACCCTGTCTGCCCGCTGAACAAAATACTCCGCGAAGCAGCCATCACGGTCAATACCCAGATGGCTCATGCGCGAACAAAGATGTTCCAGCCCTCTCCTGCATTCGGAACAAACCATGCAGGGCACCACAGGATGAGCGGCCACACGGGTTCCGGGTGTATAATCCGTTACACCCGATCCGCAGGCAACTACAACGCCTGATCCTTCATGCCCCATTACACGGGGGTATTTTATTCCAAACGGATTGGCGTTTATATCATGCAGATCGGAAGTACAAATGGTTGCCGCTTTCGTTTTTATCAGCACTTCGTCTGCCCCAGGAACCGGCACAGGGATATTCACCTTCACCAGGCTGTTAAGACCCTGTAGCTGCAACGACTTCATGTATGATTGAGAATGAGTCATTATTTTGATAAGGTCGGGTTTGGGAGTTCAAGCAATTCTAAGGTATTGCGATGAATGATTTCTTCTATAACTTCAGCCGGCACAGCAGGCAGGCCGCTTTGGGCAATAATATCATTAAGGTTCCTTATCCTTTCTAAGGAATCACCCGTGGTAGTAAAGGGGAAATCAGAACCAAACAGCACTTTGTGCTGCGCACCATATTCCACCAGCAACCGCATGGAATTGTAAAATTGCCAGGGGCGATAATAAAGCGCGGATATATCGGCATATACATTGGCATGTCTGCGGATGACTGCAATGGTTTCTCCCTCCCAGGGATGGCCAAGGTGGGCAAGCACCATCTTCAAATCAGGAAAATCAACCGCTACGGAATCAAAATGAACCGGGCGGGAATAATCGAGCCGTGTGCCGCTAACAAAGGATGTGCCTGCATGAAAAAGCACAGGTAATCCGTGTTGCACACAATACCGGTATATATCATAATACCTTGGATCCTGCGGATGCACACCCTGGTATAGTGGCGCCAGCTTAATTCCAACGGCACCCAATTGGCGGTGACATTTTTCTAACTCATCCATATAAGCTGGCTGAAGCGGATCAATAGAAGCAAAAAGCAACAACCTGCCGGGTGCTTTTGCCACATGCGCGGCTACCATTTCATTGGGAATATTCCAACCGGTTTCCGATGCCTGCAGGCCAAATACAATAGCCACATCGGCCGCCTTCGTAGTTTCTATGTGTCTTTTTTCTACGTTACCCCATATCAACGGATCCACACCACACCTGGCCAGATCGGCATTCAGCTTTGGTCCGAAATGCAGCCCGGCATCAAAAACATGTGTATGGATATCTACTATCATAAACCAATTTCAATATAATCAATTTTATAGCTAACGCTGCTATTCATACATTTCAAAATGCACTTATTATTCAAGCGACCAGTAATGAACAGCCCAGGGCTCTAATTTTAAGGTTAACGATTGTGTGCCTTTTTTGATCTGCACAAAAGGATCAGGACGCAAACGCTGATTTTCTTCTAAACCCGCACCGCTTGCATCCAATACAATATGCCGAACCCGCATATCCTTCGGAAGGTCGTTCAGACTTAGGTTTACCGTTACCGGCTGGTCTGAAAAGTTCCAAAGCATCATGTTGTGCATTCGCAGCTGAGGGTCATGCGTAGCAAAACCATGTACCTTATCGTTTGAAGAAGTAACCGCCAGTTTATTGCCTGCCATCCTCGACAGCAACTTGAAAGTGTAGTATGCAGGTCTTAGCTGGTTTTGATAGTCAATCAATCCACTGAATTGCGCCTGCCTGTTCCACCACCGCGTCATAAATGCGGTGCCCTCCGGGGAGTGTATCTTGGCGAATGTTTCATACGATACATACCAGTCGCGGATCTGGTAATAACACGACCAGTCTAATCCCACATCTTTCATTTGCCAGATGGTTTCGGCCACATAGCAGGGCTGAAACCTCGGATCAAGCGGAGGATTGAACAGGTCCATATTCCATTCATTCATGATGGTTTCCGCTTTTAAATCCGGATGCTGCGCAACGAGGTTTTTTACATATTCAATCTGCCCGCGAATAGCTGTTGGACTATTATTGTAATTATGAAAAGAAACAAAATGCAATGGTATTTTTTCGGCAGAACAAACGCGAAGCAGCTCAGGCAGGATAGGCGATTTATAATATGCCAGCGCCGGTCCGCCCACTTTCGCATTGGGGTCGGCGCGAAGGATAGCAGCAACCGTATGCTTATAATACCGGGCATAACTTTCGGGCTTGAACCGGTAAGGCGTGCCGCCGTCTTCGCCAATATCCACCTCATTACCCACTTCCCAATAGGTTATACCGGCGCCCTTATCGAGGTAATGCTTTACCACATCATGCACAAACAGTTCCCACCCCGCATAATCATTGGGCTCAACAATATCCTGGTCTATTAGCGGAAAAAACAATTTGGGCTTCAAACAAAAGCTCATAAAAGGTTTGGCGCCTGTTTGCAAAATGTTGGTTACCATACTATCCAGCGTGGCAAAATGATACTTCCCCTTTTCGGGGATCACATCATAATACTCACTAACAAACAGCCTGATAATAGCAGGATGTAATGCTCTTATTTCCGTTACCCGGCTGGCCAGCATAGGCTCTTCCGACAAGCCGCCCTGCCCCAATGCCATTTGTTCCATTTTCATTGGGCCGAGACTTTTACCAAACTCCACTTTTACATTGGTGGTTTGAGCGCATATATTTCCGCCAGCAAAAATGATGATGGATAAAAGCAGTGTTCTTAATTTCAACATAATTATTTTATATAAGAAATAATGGAATGCTGTTGATCCTAATACTTTACAGAAATAATATATTTTTTTTCCGCTGGCGCAGGAATACTGATATACTCTTTTTTTACATCAAAATTTTTCCAGCGTTTCCCGTTCACCACTACCGATTTGATCTTTTTGCTATCCGGATGCCGGAACCTCACCAATAATTGTTTGGGCGGGTTACGATCAGGCACATCAATTTCCGCCTTTATTTCATTACCGGCATTTGCCCCGTCAATGGTGAAAGATAGGTTTCCAAAATACGTTGGTGCATGCTTCACTTCAATTTTTTTTCCATTCTTCAGCCAGTCACGGGGAATGGCCTGACCGATCATCAGCGTATCGTTTCCCCACTCGTTAATGAGCATTCTCCTGTAAATTTCAAACCATGCTCCATCTGTGCTTGGCGGACCATAATACTGACCCCAGGCCCAGCGATGTTCCAGTGAAGTAAACTGTTCATGAGAAAATCCACAAGCCATCAAACTGTAAAACGCACGGATAACCGCTTTGGGCTCATCTCTTAACAAATAAGCCGTAGCCTGCTGCACATATACCGGTTCATTGGCCGCACCCTGGTTTTTAAAGAACAGGTTGTCTTCATGGTCGTGCAGCATAGCGGTTGTAAGCCAGTTGCGCGCATCAATAACACCCAGCCGGGTGAGATGTAAAGGACCGGTGTCTACATCGGTTGGATACCACTGATCCATTATGCGCCGTGGCGTCAGGGCATCCGTTGGAACATAGTTGATCCACGTGCCGTCTTCTAACTGTACAACAGGCGACTTCACACTGCCCCGGGCAAATTCTTTCACCACATCTGCTTTCATTTTTGATGCTATGTTTCGTACTTCTTCCGCACGGGGATGGTTAAACGCAGATAAGGCTTTGGCAAATACTTCTAATCCGCCCACATAATAGGCCTGGTTAAAGGCCCACTCTCTTTCGGCATTGGTGAGGTCATTGAGCGGCCCGAGGATGAGCCCTGTTTTATTGGCTCCTTCATTTGATTGAGCCACCTGCGCCAGGCACCAGTCTAAGGCTTTCAGGGCATTCGGAAGCAATTGTTCAAACTGTTCCCTGTTGCCAGACAATAAAAAGTTTTGTGCAATGGCATACAGTTGCCCCGGCGAATACACGCCCCAGTTGGCAAACCCTCCTATTCTTCCATCCTTCTGCTGCTGGCTTTTAAACATGGCCTTATACTCATCCTGCGCAACTTTATCGTACCCGCGTAAGCCATAGATCATATAATCTACATACACGGCCTGGTTAATGGGCCAATCTGCATTTCTTTGTCCGTATGCTGTATTGGCATAAGGCAGGTCCATGTGCTCTTTTCCATCTATATCTAAAGTGTGGCGGGGCAAAATAAGGGAATGCCAGATATTAGCACGGAACAGTTGGTTTACCGCTGCTTCGGGTACTTCAAAATGAGCGCCTTTACTGATCCAGCCTTCCCAATAGTCCGTTATATTTTTCTTTGCCACAGCAAAACCAAGATTACTTAATCTTAAGGCTTCAGATGAAACAATAGCAGGAGAAGGCAGCTTTGCTACAAACGTTTTCGTTTCTCCTGCTGAAAGATCACCGGAAATAATCAATTCAATTTGCCAACCGTTATTATTTGCTATGGCATCGCCTGCTTTAACCGTAATGCCTTCTCCTGTTTCTATCAACAAAAAAATATTGCCGGTTTGTTTATCGGCAATAGCCCAGTTGTCCTGTATTTGAATAGCCTGAACTTCGTGATCCTTTAATTCGTTATGCAGGGAAATACCAAAGCTGAACGGACCGGCACTACCCGAAATGCTTACTTTGGTAAACATTACACTGGGTATATAACCGCGTATGGTAGTATACAAATCAACAAGCGGCGCAGCAAACTGCTCAATAGCAGCCACCTGACCATTTTTTTCAAGGTTGGTGATGATGACGGGCAGGCCATTCTCTATTTGCTGCTGCTTCCATGCGCTCTCTGCCCCGTCCGAACGGGTCATCCGGGCGGGCCAATTCAGATCAAGCCTGAACTTATGCGGGGAAGCAAAATCCGGACGAACATTGCCCCATCTGTCAACAGCGAACTTATAAACAGACCCGTGAGCCGCTGCTGTTACGGTAAGATGTCCTGTTGTACCCATCCACCGGGTTTGCCAGGAAGCATTCCATTGCAGCGGGTTACCGAAATCGGGCCACAGCTTATTGAATGTTTCCAATGACGCGTCTGGCTGTTCTGCAACAGCATCAAGTACGCGCTGTCCTTTCAATGAAGCGATATGCGTTTTAAAATCAACAGGCTTATCAGCAAGTGTAATAAACACATCCTGTTCGGGAAGCCACATGGCGCCATGCCTGATGAGTTGTTCTAATCCTATTGTAAAACCCTGTGCACCTTCCCTGTCTAACTGAACAGTAAGTAAAGGTGCATCAGGTTTATTCCAGGGATCATCTTTTAAACGCGCTGCCTGCCCCGGCGAACCATGTATCATCAGGTAGCCCCACATGGCATCGTCATTCACCGCATAGCCATCCTTCCACCCGGCGAGCTTTCTTAACGGTGCAGAAGGTGTTGGCCAATGAACATCCGCTATCAGTTCATCGGTATCGCCTGCACCGCAATTAAGCACAGATACGGCAGCCACCCGGTCGTTCTTTTCAACTCCCTTACCTGAAGGTGATGAAACGGTAAGACCGGGGGAACCACTGATCAACTGTACCGTACGGGCTGTACGGGAATGCGCCGTATGGCCAAAAGATAGTTTCAGCTTAACACTTTCTGTGCCGGCTGGCTTTGTTTGTGCAACAACGGATGAGGTAAAATATACACTCATTCCCAACCCCAATACAATAGTGGTTAACTGTTTTATACCTGTCATGATGCTTCGCCTTAATCTTATTGCTTAAAGATAACTATTGATAATTTGGATTTTGCTCAAGTTGCGGATTTACATCAATGGCAGACTGCGGAACGGGTAAAAGATAATTTTTTGCAGGATCAAAAGCTTTTGCACCACCACCTGCAGCCACCACTGTATACACTGTGTTTCCTCCAACAATATCAATCTTAATAGCATGTACTGTTCCGTTGAGCTTAACTTCAGCAAGCCTGGAGCGCAACAGGTCGGGTAATCTTTTATCCTCAAAAGCCAGTTCCACTCTCCTTTCGCGAAGAATGGCCTTCCGCATATCTGCCTGGTTCAAACCTAAGGGTAAACCGGGCAAATCAGAGCGATCCCGCACTTCATTTATTGCATCATACACCGACTGGTCGGGGCCAGTGGCTTCATTTCTTGCTTCGGCATAGCTCAGCAGCACTTCTGCATAGCGGAAGATGATAAAGTTGGCGCTGTTGCCGTTATCCTGCGCGCCGGCATATTTTGGATTTACCATTTTGCGAACATAATAGCCTGTTCTGGTTGATATGCTGCTGTTGTTCAGATCGGTGGCATTGAGGCTGCCTACGCCCTGTTTCATGATCATGGTAGCACCCAGCCATTCCGATTCGTCGTAAACTATAGATTCATAAAATCTTTTTTCACGGTTAGCATAAGGGTTCTGCGGGTCGTAGCCGGATGCAGGATCGGTAATGGGTAACCCGTTGTCCATTGCATATTCATCTACAATATCCTGGGTAGGATCTAAATGTCCCCAGCCGGTTAATGAGCCGTTTACAAAGCGTGGCCCTATCTGTCCTACATAATTAGCTAAAGAAGTGCCGCCCAAATGCTGCCGGCTGAATATTACTTCCACGTTATTATTGTTCTCTTCATAGAAAAGCGTACCGTAATCGGGGAACAGGCTGTATTTATTTAAGTCAATCACTTTTTGAAAAGTGGTGGCAGCCTTTTCCCAACGCGATAAATCATTGTTTGGATTCTTGAGTGCACCTGCATTAAACAATTCGCAGCTTCCCTGTAAAGTAAGGGCAGCGCCCCGTGTAGCTCTTCCCGATTCTGCATCTACCGGCAAATCGGGCGCTATGGCAGCACATTCTGAAATAATGAAATCAGCCGTTTCTTCAGAAGTATTGCGCGGCCTGAAAACCGCATCACCCTGCTCATTTAAATTAAGTATATCTGTAATAATAGGCACTCCGCCATAGTAAGTCCATAACAATGAATAAAAATACGCCCGCAGAAAACGCGCTTCCGCCAGTCTTACCTTTTTCCAGCTTTCAGGCAAATCGGAAGCTGTTGCTCTTTCTATAAATAAATTACATTTCCGGATATTGCTATACTGATTCCATTTGCTGGGCGTATTGCTGGGAATATAAAGACCAGGACCGTAAACATTGGTGCTTACACGGCCTGCCTGCCCATTCAATGAATTGTCGGAATAATTATCCCAGGGATCATCTGTAGCCATAGAAGGTACAGACGCGTAAATATTATTAAGGAACAAATCCGCATTTTCGGAACTTGCCCAGAGCGTTGCATCTGAAACCTGTTGCTTGGGCGTTACCTCCAGGAATTTCTTGCAGGAGGTGAAGGAAAATGAGGTAAGCATCATAATAATTGCGCCCAATGATATCTTAAAGAGTTGCTTGTTCATACTTAAATATTTTTTGCTCATTAAAAGGTAATATTAGCTCCTATTGAGAGTGCTTTCTGATTAGGATAGCCCCAGGTACCATTGGGTATCCATGAATTATTAGGTCCCACTTCCGGATCGTAGTTCATCAGTTTTGTCCAGGTAAGAATATTTTGTCCGGACACATAAATCCTGGCGCTCTGAATTTTAATACGGCTCATAACTGCCGATGGAATAGTATAAGAAAGTGTAGCACTCTTCAACCGCAGGTAACTGGAACTACCCATCCAGAAAGAGGATGTTTGAGAATTATTTACTGTTGGTGAAGACGTTAACCGGGGAAATTTAGCATTGGTATTTTCAGGAGTCCAGTAGTCGAAGTTCTGCACATAAGGAAGCATGGTTTCCCAGAAAGGCATAATAGAAGAGCCGTGATAATACCAATTGGTTTTTGCCGTACCCTGGAACAGCAGATCCAATGCGAATCCCTTATACCTAACTCCCGGAGAAAACCCATAAATAATTCCCGGAACTGCTGTTGGATCGCCAATTACGGTTAAATCATCATTATTGATCTGACCATCTTTATTGAGGTCTTCATACCTGATATCGCCCGGTTGTACCGCCCCCCAGGGTTGTGTGGCTATTCCCGGCTTTAAGGCGCCGCTGCCATCAAAATCGTCTGCCTGGAAATAGCCTAAGGCATGATATCCGAATTGCGTCCCCAAAGGTCTGCCGGTAAGCCGCCGGTTAGGATTATTATAAGTGGTGGGACCTTCAAAAATCTGTAGCATTTTGTTTCTGGCGTAAGTCATGTTAGCGCCCAATGACACCTGCAGATCTTTGGAAAAATCATATACTGAACTGATCGTAAGATCAAAACCACGGTTTTCCATTATACCCGCATTTACCTGGCTAAGTCCAACACCATATTCAGCGGGCACAATCACATCAGGCGTAAGCAGCATGTTGGATCTTTTTTCATGGAAATAATCTATTTCAAAGTTCAATAACCCCTGCCACAAATTGGCTTCAAGCCCGATATCTGTTTTTTTGGCCCGTTCCCATGTAATAGCGGGGTTAGGCTCTGCCCTTTCGCGGATACCCTGAACGGCATTACCGCCTAAAATATAATTTGTACCCAATACATCATAGGTGCTCATGTACTGGAAAGGACTACCAGCAAGAGCCCCTACTTCGCCATAAGAAGCTCTCACTTTCAGGTTATCAAGCCAGTTGAACTTATGCTTCAAAAAATTTTCTTCCGATAAGCGCCAGCCCACAGAAAAGGCAGGGAAGAAACCCCAACGTTGGTCGGGAGCGAAATAATAGCTTCCGTCATAGCGACCGCTTGCTTCCACCAGGTATTTCTGGTCATAGTTATAAGCAACCCTGTATACCAGGCCCGCCTGCCTTGATGTGCTGGAAGCGCCGCCTGTAGACATGTCGGATGCGCTGGAGCTACCCATATTGATTTCATCAATGGTTAAATTAAAATTCCTTCTTGATGCTGCGAGGCTTGCCAGGTCATTGGCTTTTGCTTCAAATAAGCCCAGCACCGCTATATTATGTTTTCCAAAAGAGCCATCGTAGTTTAACCCGGCCTGATAGGTGAGCTGCGTTGCAAAATCAATATTCTGGCTGAGTGAAGGCTTGGTTTGCCCCCAGATGCCATCATTGATAACATAAGGCGTTTGCGATTTATCAAGGCTTGCTTTGTGCACAGGCAGGGTCCATAATTTACGTGCCGTGTAGGTAGGATCGTATGCAATTGTTCCTCTTAATTTTAAGCCCGGAACAAAAGGCATTTTCTGCTCAACAGATAGTTGCGAATACAGCGCATTGATATTGTACTTATCGTATCCGCTGTTGAAAAGGCTGCCGGTAAGGAATGTTCCCGGCATACCGTTGCTGAAATATAAAGGCCCGTACAACGGATGCAGGTAGCCGATCAGCTCAAAAATACGACCGGTAGATACAGCGGGGAAGTTGCTGTTTTGATTGCGTCCGTTCAGGCTAAACGAAACGGAGGTAGTAGACGTTACCTGCGCATCTAAGTTCAGCGTAAGATTGAAACGGCGTGTATTGGTTATACCGGAAGACTTCCACATACCATCCTGCAGCATATAGCCGAGCGCCCCGTAATACTTTACTCTTTCTGAACCACCCGAAATTTCAATATTGTGCTGTGTTATCAATGCATTTTTATTGGTGATGGTGCCCCATATATCCTTATGTGTAGGGTATGCATCGGGGTCGGAGCCATCCTGGAACTTTTGCAGCTCCTCCTCGGTATAGGCTGCAGGTAACCCCTCATTGGCAGCGGCCGCATTTCTTAATGTGGCATACTGGTATGAATTTACAAACTTGGGTAATACCACAGGGTTTTGAAACCCAACATAACCGTTATAGGTAAGCGATGGTGCACCGGTTTTACCTTTTTTGGTAGTAACCAGTATTACCCCATTAGCTCCCGCAACACCGTAAGGCGCTACCGCAGCGGCATCTTTTAATACCGTAAAGGTTTCTATTGCATTAGGATCAAGGTGCTGAAACGATCGTGGAATACCGTCAACGATCAGCAGCGGCTGGCTGGCTCCTGTAGAAGACAAGCCCCTGATGTAAATATTGGAACCGTCGTATGCCGGCTCGCCTGAACCCTGCTTTACAATAACGCCCGACACTCTTCCGCCTAAACCATTACTTAAATTGGCAATAGGCACAGATGCGATTTCCTTACCTTTCATAGTAGATACCGCTGCGGTTAAAGAAGTTTTCTTTTGCGCCCCGTACCCTACGATTACCACATCATCCAGCACATTGCCTGCCGATGCCGTTAAAACAATTGTTAACTGGTTTTGCGTACCAATTTTTCTTGTTTGTGTTTCATACCCTGTATGGGAAATAACAAGGGTTTGTCCGGATAAAACACTTAACATAAACACACCATCTGCATTGGTGGTGGTACCCTGTTGTGTTTCCTGAATGATAACAGATACATCTGCCAAAGCAGTTTCACCGTCTGTAATTTTTCCTGTAAGTGTAAACGCCGCTTGTGCAGCAGCAGCTCCCGTAAAAAGGAGGGCGATAAACAGCATCAGAACTGTTTTTCCTGAAGGGGGAAATGGTAATGATTTTAATTTCATAGCAATTATTTTGTGTATTTAGCTTAAAACAGCGTCCGGTTCTAAAGTGTACCGGTTCTATGCTACAAAAATATTTGTTGAGCAAACAGTATTATTACACCATCTTGCTTATTCCGTATCCTATCTTGTGTTTCTTTTGAAGCCAGGTTGCCGCTTTCCCTTTTCTCGTCATGGCGCACAACCGTATATTCATGCAATGATAATAATGAAGTAAAAGGATATGCTGTATGAGCGGTATAGTCATTATATTATTATGATATAAAAGGTAGAATAAAACACATCAGATACCATTGCATTATACGTGCAGGCATCCAGGCAAAGCGGGTTATTATCTTATTTTGCGCATTTACTATCCTATTTTGTCGTACAATATGTTAAATGTCAAAAAAGGAATACAAATTACTATATATTTAAGACATGAAACCACACTATAAACCCATACCATCCGAATCAAGGTTATTCAAAGTAGAATTTCAGAAAAACAGTAAAGAGTTTTATTATCCCTGGCACTATCATTCGGAACTGGAGCTGGCCTTTATCCTGAGCGGAAAAGGCGTAAGGTATGTAGGTAATTCCATTGAAAACTTTTATGACGAGGAACTGGTTTTGCTGGGCTCTAACTTACCGCATACCTGGAATACTACTGCCGACCAGGAGCAGCCCGTAACCGCTATTGTTATTTACCTGAAAGAAGAATTTTTTGACAAGTCATGGATGCAGAGCATAGAATTTGAGGCCATCAGGAATTTAGCTGCATCAATGAACAAAGGCATTAAGGTGAACAGCAGTGTAGCAGCGGAATTAAAACAAAAATTCTTTAACCTGCTTAACGCATCGCCATTTGATAAGCTGATGATACTGCTGCAGATATTGCAGGAGCTTGCCCGCAACTCAGCCTTCAGGTTTTTATGTGAGCAGGAATTTACCGGCGACCTGAATGACACCGACAAAACCCGCATTAACGCCGTTTACAATTATATTCAAACGCATTACCAGGAGCAGGTTTCGCTTGCTGATATCGCATCAAAGCTAAACATGAGTGAAGAATATTTCTCCCGGTATTTCAGTAAAACCATGAAAAAGCCCTTCTTTGAATTTTTAAATGAATACAAAATCAACAGGGCCTGTAAATTACTTATTGAAACCGATAAGCAAATAAGTGAAATATGTTATGCTTCCGGCTTTGAAAGCATTCCTTTTTTCTACAGACAGTTTAAAAAATTCAAAGACTGCCAGCCTAAAACATACCGCATGAACTTTCAGAAGGTGTCTTTGTACCAGCCGGTATGATCTTTATCGGTATTTCACGCCCGCCTGATGGGAGTTGCCACCCACCTGTAATGGCAAGTGCCGGATACCGCCGCTGTATGAAGTCTCCAGACTTCGTACACATTATGTTCTCCGGAGACTCAGGTCTCCTGAAAAAATTGCAATGCAAACACCTCTTTCTCACTTAAAAATATCATCACTTATATACCCCGCATTGGCATAAGGTCTTAAATAAACGGTATCCCTGTTCATACCGGTCATCCAGAGTTCATTATCGTCTAATTCTTCAGGCGGATACTGGGAGGTGTTGCAGCGCATGGCTTCCCTGGCAATTTTGTTTTCCGCCTCGCTGCACCATATACGTACAGGCAAATATTTTTTTTCCACTGGTTTATATTGCCTGTGATAATTGATCTGTGGTTCAGATTTATACGGAGGCTCATCTCTCCAGTGCTCCGTAGGAATAGCAGTGTAAAACAATTTTCCAAACCCTGGTGACTGTCCTGCCTGGTAGATCTCGGTAACCACAGCGCCCACCATCCGGTGATCGGGATGGCCCGAGCCGCCCTCAGCGCCCCAGGTGATAACAATATCCGGCTTGTAGATGGCGAAGATGCTGTCTAACCGTTCCCTCAAAACCGATAACGCATTCCAGTTGGTTAGTTTTCCATCGCCCAACCCAAGCATAATGGGTGGATTTATACCCAGAATTTTGCAGGTACATTCCGTTTCCCGCGCCCGCACATGGGCAAGCGAATCGCCCGCCGGTATTCTGGCATGATCCCTAACGCCCATATCTCCATTGGTAGCGATCGTTAAATACACTTTATGTTCCTGCGATGCGAGTTTGGTAAGCAAAGGGCTCACATCAAGCTCATCATCGGGATGCGCAAATACTGTCATGATGGTTTTGGGAGAGGTGTTGTTCTCTGCCGCAGGTTTTGAAGACCTTCCCTGCTTGTTGTTACAGCCAAACCATAAAAGACAGACCGCTAAAAAAAAATAATTGCTCATTGGTATTGCTTATGCGTTGATCAATAAAATTAAATGCATTCATACAGCAACTGCTAACCAATTTGGATAAAGTAGTAACCTATTTTGTACAAAATAAGATAAGAAACAGGCGAAACAGATGAAAAACTCTTTTTGTATTGGCTATAGATATTGATAATATGGCGTTGCAGGTATTCCTTATTTTTGCGCCCAGGCAGCATGTAGTGGGTAATTTATACCACACCTGCTGTATAAATACAACATATACAGGCATTAGCATGATTTTTTCTATTGATGGATAAGGCATTAGCTTAAAACAAATACCGGTAAATAACACTTAGCATCTGTAGCATGGGGCAAAAGGGAATGAAAAAAAGTACAGGAAAAAGAATAGCAGGGATAGTAGCCAAAACTGTTCTTTTTATACTGCTGTTCCTGGTGCTCCTTGCCGGGCTCATCCTTACCCCGCCTGTGCAAAATTTTATTCGTGGAAAGGCGGTTACTTATCTTGAAAAAAAATTACAGACCAAAGTTGCCATCGGCAAAATTTATATTGGTTTTCCTAAAAAAGTAGTGGTTGAAAATGTTTATGTAGAAGACCAGGGCAAAGACACTTTAATTTCGGCAGGCAGCATAAAAGTAAATGTTGATCTGTTTGATCTCATTGCCGGAAAGGGAATAGATGTCCAGTCTGTTGAATTAGATAACATAACGGCTAAAGTTAAACGACAACTGCCTGATACGGTTTTTAATTTCCGGTTCATCATTGATGCTTTTGCTTCCGCAGATGCCAAACCGGCAAAAGAAGATAGCAGTTCCACGCCTTTTACTTTACGTTTGGTTGAGCTTAACCATATCAGAATCGTATACAACGATGTGATCACAGGCAATGATGTGGAAGCTTATTTAGAACATTTTGACACCAGGCTGGAAACATTCGACCTTGAAAAAATGCAGTTCAGCATTGCGCCGCTTACCTTGCAGGGGTTAACCGCGCGGGTGTACCAGTCGAAGCCGTTGCCTGACCCAGGACCTGCACAAAAAGATACAACAGATGCCAAAACACCGCTTAATGTGCAGTTAGATTTAGGCAATATAGATCTTCAAAACATCAATCTCAACTACCGCAATCATGTTTCGGCTTTGTATACACAGCTTAACCTCGGCAGTTTGCATATTCAACCGCAAAAAGTTGACCTCGCACAACGGATCATCAGTCTCAATGCATTTTCATTAGACAGTACAACGGCTGTTCTTCAACTGGGTAAAAAAGAAGGAGCGGAAATAGTTAAAAAAGAAACCCAACAGGAAGTAAACATCCAGGCCGAAGCCGGCTGGCGGATACAGGTGGCGAACCTGCAATTAGATAATACTAACCTGCAGTTTGATGACGACAACAGTCCCAAACAGCAAAGCGGAATGGACTATATGCATCTGAATACGGAAGCATTGTCTTTGCATGTTGGCGATCTGTTATACAGCAGCGATTCCATCGGCGGCAGCATCACAAAAGCAATGTTCACCGAAAAAAGCGGCTTTGTGCTGAACCAGTTGCAAACACATTTTCTTTATTCCAACAGGCAGGCCTATCTAAAGGAGCTCTATTTAAAAACGCCCGGAACAGAATTGAAAAGAAGTATTGCTATACAATATGATTCCATTGCTGCATTACAAAAAGATATTGGCCGCATGCAATTAGACCTGGATCTGCAGAACAGCAAAATACAGGTAAAAGATATCCTCACTTTTGTGCCCGGACTGCGTTCCCAGCCTGCTTTTGCCGACCCAAATACTATATGGTTGATCAATAGCCGCATGAGCGGCCGCATTGCTGATCTGCAGGTGGCTGCTCTACAGATCAGCGGATTGAAAGATACGCGGATTGACATCAGCGGGCGATTAAGAGGTTTGCCCGACATGAATAAACTGGGCGCTGAGCTTTCCATCAAAAATATCAGCAGTTCGCAAAAAGACATTGCATTATTCGTTCCCGCAGGAACCCTGCCTCAAAACATTACACTGCCTTCGCAAATGAATATATCCGGCAAACTCAATGGAAATACAGGGAAGCTCACTACCAACCTGTTACTGAAAACCAGCCTGGGCAATGCTTCAATAGAAGGAACAATGGAACAAATTGCCGACCCCAACAAATCCGTTTACGATCTTCAATTGAGTGCAACATTGCTTGACCTCGGAACTATTTTACAGGATAAAGAAAACCTTGGGCCGGTATCTGCCGGTTTCCACATTAAAGGAAATGGTTATGACCCCAAAACAGCCAATGCTACACTTACGGGAAAAATAAAGTCGGCCATCATTAAACAATATGAATACCGCAATTTGAATATGAAGGGAGCGATAGCCAGTCAGCAGGCAACAGTACATGCTGATATTGCTGATCCCAATATTCATTTTGCTGCGGATGTGATGGCTGATCTTTCAAAAGCATACCCGTCTGTACAATTGAATGCAACCATTGACAGTATTAAAATGCAGGCCCTGCATTTAACCGGCGACGAGCTGATCTACCGTGGTAATGTACAGGGCGATTTTAAAAATACAAATCCTGATAGTCTTGACGGTACATTGTTCATCCTGCAATCTTTGCTTGTACATAACCAGCAAAGAGTGCAAATGGATACCATTCAACTACTGGCAGGCACAAACGACAGCGCAAGATATATACAGTTAAACAGTGATGTGGTGAACGCCCGTTTGCTTGGCCGCTATAAGCTCACCGAGCTGGGCAGTATTTTTCAAAATGCTATACAACCTTATTTCGCTATGGCTGCTACGGATTCAGCAAAAAAAACGGAGCCTTATGATTTTACCATAAACGCGAATATTATAAACGGGCCGGCGCTTAAGGCTTTTGTACCGCAGCTCGAAAGAATGGATTCCGTAGTGCTCAACAGCAGGTTCACAACCCATGAAGGCTGGAATGCATCGCTGGCTGCACCGGCTGTACATATTGGCGCCAACCAAATAGATGAGCTGCGGCTAAACGCAGCTACCACAGACAGTGCCATAAACATAAACGCTGATGTAGAAAATATAGTTATTGGCAAAAGCCTCGCTCTGCATAAAACCAATATCACTGCTTCCGTGGCAAACAATACCATTGACTATGCATTGAATATAAAAGACAAGGCCGAGAAAGAAAGATATAACCTGAAAGGACTATTACAGCAATCTCAAAACGGTGATTACCGGTTTTCGATAAAGCCCCGGGACCTGCTGTTGAATTATAAAGACTGGACCATAGCAGCAGATAATAATATTACAGTAACCGACGAAGGCGTACATGCGGAGCATTTTGTTTTAAACCAGGAACAGCAGCAACTCAGCATCAATAGTCTTTCCGAAGCAGCAAATGCACCTGTGGAAATCAGCTTTTCCAATTTTAGCATTGCCACCCTTACCGGCTTTGTACAACCCGATTCTACTTTAGCCGATGGCACACTGAATGGTAAAATTACCGTTAGCAACCTCACACAACAACCGGTTTTTGTTGGCGATCTTTCTATACAGGAGCTGAGCATAAAGAAAGATACTGTAGGGAATATTGAAATGCTGGTCAACAATGAGGTGGCAGACACCTACCATGCCGATGTAACCATAACCGGCAACGACAATGATGTGCAGCTCAGCGGCAATTATTATGCAAATAGCAAGGCTATTGACCTTAGCCTCGACATACGCAAGCTACCCCTTACTACCGCTCAGGCATTTTCGGCAGGGGCATTGCGCGACGCATCCGGCTATGTAAACGGAGGGTTTACCATAACGGGTACAACAGACCAGCCTGCAGTAAACGGTGAATTGCTTTTCAACAAAACAGCATTTAACCTGAGCATGCTCAACAATATGTTTGTTATTGACCGGGAAAAATTATCGGTAACCAGCCAGGGCATTGTTTTCGATCGCTTTGAGATAAGAGATTCGGCCAGCAATGCACTGATGCTTGACGGTACAGCCGCCACCGGCAACTTTTTGAATTACAATTTTGACTTTAAAATAAGAGCAGATAATTTCAGGGCATTGAACAGCACAAAAAAAGACAATAATTTATTTTACGGACAATTGTATTTCACTACCAACCTTACGGTAAAAGGAACGGAAACAGCACCCGTGATTGATGGAAACCTGAAAGTAAATGAGAAAACAAAGATGACCATTGTGCTGCCACAAAATGAGCCGGGAGTGGCAGACCGGGAAGGCATTGTAGTTTTTGTTGATAAAGATGCACCGCAAAATGATTCTCTTTTTCTGGCTTCCTATGATTCCCTGAATACTTCATCGCTGCAGGGAATGGACGTTTCCCTAAATATAGAAGTAGATAAGGCAGCCGACTTTACGCTGGTGGTTGATGAAGGCAACGGCGATTTTCTGAATGTGAGGGGCGATGCACAATTGAGTGCAGGTGTAGATCCCGGCGGAAAAATAACGCTTGCCGGAACCTATGAAATTGAAGAAGGCAGCTATGATCTTACCTTCAATTTTCTTCACCGCAAATTTGATATCGAAAAAGGAAGCAAAATTACCTGGGAAGGAGAGCCAACGGATGCCAATGTGGATATTACCGCCAAATATACCGCCAATACAGCTCCGCTCGACCTGGTAAAGAATCAGTTAGGTGAAGAGGTAAGCCCGGCCCAAAGAAATACTTACCTCCAGAAGCTTCCTTTTGACGTGATGCTTACCATGACAGGTAAATTACTGAAGCCCAATATTAGTTTTGATATTATTCTTCCGGATAATAAAAATTACGGTGTGGCAAATGATATTTTAGCTAACGTAAGAACGAAACTTGACATGCTGCGGCAGGAAGAAGCGGAAATGAACAAACAGGTATTTGCCTTATTGCTGCTGAACCGTTTTGTGGCAGAAGACCCTTTCAGCAGCAGCGGAAGCACCAGCACCTCTACCCTGGTGCGGCAAAGTGTAAGCAAGCTCATGACGGAACAGCTTAATCAACTGGCTGCCGGCCTTGTAAAAGGCGTTGACCTGAACTTCGGCATTGATGCTTCCGATGATTATACTACAGGGGAAAGACAAAGCCGTACCGATCTGAACGTGGGCATATCCAAAAAACTGCTGAATGATCGCCTGACCGTTACCGTTGGGAGCAATTTTGAGATTGAAGGCCAGCAAAACAGCAACCGGCAGGCCACCAATATAGCAGATAATATAACGCTCGATTACCGTTTAAGCGAAGATGGCAGGTACATGCTGAGAGGGTACCGGAAAAACGATTACCAGGGTGTAATAGACGGCTATGTAGTGGAAACGGGTATTGGCTTCATAATAACGGTTGATTATAACCGCTTCAGGGAGATCTTCAGGAAAAAGAAAACACCTGAGCAGCGTAAAAAAGACAGGGAAAGAAAAAAAACCGAACGGCAGGAACAGAAAAGCAATCCACCGGAAAACACAAACCCTGCAAACCAATAAAATGAAGAAAAGGATCATTCATATTAATATAGTATGGGTAACTGTTTGTTTGCTGGCAGGTTGCAGCAGTACCCGTAAGCTTCCTGCCGGTGAATCCTTATATACCGGTGCTGCAATAAAAATAGAAGACCCGGCGCTGCGCAACAAAGAAAGAAAGAAAATAAAAGCCGAACTGGAATCCCTCACCCGGCCCTTACCCAATAAAACAATATTGGGAATGCCTTTTAAGTTATGGATGTACAACCTGGCCGGCAATCCCAAAAAAGAAAAATCAATAGCAGGCTGGCTGAAATACAAAGTGGGTGAACCGCCTGTGCTGGCCGGTGATCTTAACCTGGATTGGAATGTAAAAGTTTTACAAAGCACATTGGAAAACGAGGGGTATTTCAGGGCGGAAGTGCAGGGCGACTCTATTTTGAAGAACAAAAAGGTTAAGGCAGTATACCATGTTCAAACGGGTAACCGCTATATGATCAATGAAGTGGTTTTTGATAAGGACAGTACCGTTTTACAACAGGCAATACATGCAGCTTCTGCCAAAACACTGCTTAAAACCGGCGATCCTTTTAACCTTGAAACGGTTAAAGCAGAACGGGAACGGATAGACGCCGAGCTGAAAGAGAAAGGGTTTTATTACTTTGACCAGGATTATCTTATTATAACGGCCGACAGCACAATCGGCAATAATACAGTAAACCTGCAGGTAAAAATTAAGCCGGGTACGCCGCAAAGAGCAAGAAAAGCATATACGATTAATGATGTATACATTTTTCCCGGCT
>CAYVEI010000058.1:0-24853 GCA_964450515.1 uncultured Terrimonas sp.
AAAAGGCCAAAGAAAAATTATCCACAACCGATTTATCCGTAAGCGAAATCGCTTATGAATTGGGATTTGAACATCCGCAATCATTTAGCAAATTATTCAAAACAAAAACTAAGTTTTCGCCTTTGGGATTCAGGCAGTCGTTTAATTGAGAAGTGGATTGTAATATGGCATTTTACAAATTAAAACGACACACGATAACTAAGCGTTCGTTTTGGCCAACAGCCTGGAGATAAAAGTTCTGTTGTACCGATCCCGGTACGAAGGAGCAAGGAGAGAATGTGAAATAAAGAATGGAACATTTATTAGTCTTGATATTTACGCAAAGTTGAAAAAACCTGCAAACCCAAAACGATAAATTTGAATTTTGCCGGATGGGCAAAAAAAATAAAAGAAGGAAAGCTGGAGGCACTGTCCAACTTTTCAGCAGGCAGCATAAATGTATTATATTAAGCTTCCAGGACAGCTTTGTCAAAGAGAAGTTTTGATCCATGTGAATCTGGAAACATTATCACCGGATATTTCTATTGTCATTGTTTGTCCACTGTGTAATTCAGCTCAGTTACACCGCAGGTAAATTGACGGGTAGTTAATAGCTTTAGTTTTATTTTGTCTTTGATATCTGCAAACAATGGAATGCCCCGTCCAAGAATAATTGGATTAACAAATAGCCAGTAGCCATCAATTAAGTTCAGTTGAATAAGTGAATGTGTGGCTGTAGGGCTACCAAAAAGCAGGATGTCTTTGCTCCCGCCTGATCCGGGACCGGATTGTTTTATTTCATTTATGCTGTCCGAAATGTTATCGCTAATAATTTTTGTGTTAGTCAACCCCGCTTCTTTCATTGTTTCTGATAAAACAACTTTGTGAACTCTGCTATACCACTTAGAATGTTCAATGTCGTGCCTGGTCGCTGTCGGCTTGTCTCTTGCGGTAGGCCAGTAATTTTCCATCATCTGGTAAGTTACCCGTCCATATAATGCAGTGTCGCCTTCGCTTATCCGCTT
Organism: uncultured Terrimonas sp.; assembly: GCA_964450515.1. Taxonomy (GTDB): domain Bacteria; phylum Bacteroidota; class Bacteroidia; order Chitinophagales; family Chitinophagaceae; genus Agriterribacter. The sequence continues at coordinate 1,005 of CAYVEI010000058.1, forward strand.
ACCAACATGATCAAAAATTTCCTCATCAACTTTAATCCAGTCCATTTCTCCGTTCGGTCCTGCCACAAAACCGTCAAGGGATATGTGCATAAATGAAATTATTTTTCTCATATAGTTTATTTTCTATTGTTGTCTATGCCCGCCCGGCTGACGCCGTCGGACGGGGTTTGTTATTGTCTTTTTACAACTACATAGCAACTTAGCGATGATTGAACTTTCATCTGCCCAGCTATTATAAATACTCGTGTAAGGTGTTCATGGTTTGCCTGCTTATACTTTTCCGTTGTATTTTGGGTCAAAATCCACCATCCATTCAATTCCGAATTTGTCTCTAAACATCCCAAAGTATGAACCCCAGGGGCTGTCGCCAATAGGCACTTCAATATTTCCGCCTGCTGAAAGCCCGTTGAATAATTTATCGGCTTCTTCACGACTTTCCGCACTAACAGATATCTTAGATCTGTTTTCATTTTCATTTACTTTACCCATACTTTCCGGAACGTCATTAGCCATTAAAATATTTTTGCCAATAGGCAAGGCAATGTGCATTATTTTATTGGCATCATGTTCTGCCACCGGATATTCAGGAGTTGATATATCCCTGAGACGAATGATCTTTGCAAATTCTCCGCCAAATACTGATTTGTAAAAATTGAATGCTTCTTCGGCATTGCCGTTGAAGTTAATGTGAGGATTAATAAGTGCCATAATTTTAATTTTTTCAGGTTGTTTTATATATCAAACGTACTGCATAACCACAAAATAAGTGAGGTGTCAAAGCGTCAAAAAGGGGGTGACTTGCGTCAGGAGTGGAAATTCCGGAAGGCCGAAGCAAGCCTGCAAAGTCTTAATACGTTAAGAATCGTTTGTCCGCAAATTGCGTACAACGGTTAACAGCGTTGCGTTCGGCAGGGCATTTGAAAAACGGTCGGGTAGACTTTACTTAGTGATGGCGGCACTATGAGTTTTCTTATTTCTCCTTTTTTCATACTCCTTTATCATCACCGTCTATAACCTGATTTCCACCTACCAGGAATTTAACAGGGTTTGGCATATTGCAGGATGAAAATATCAAAGAGTCGTTCTGACAACGGTTGAGTTAACCGAATTTTTTTTAACATCCTCCCTCTCTTGGTGTGGCATAAATCACGTTGCCGGAAACAAATAAATTGAAGACCTTATTTCCTATAGAAGGAAGGATCAGTTTCCATGTTTTTCCCTTGTCTGATGATCTGAAAATGCCGGTAGGATGACCACAAAAAAAGTATTCCCCAACCTGGATAATGGAGGCAATGGAAAGGCTTGCCGGAAGACCGGCATCAATGGGCTGCCAGGTTTTACCGCCATCGTAGGATGTCCGCACTCTTCTGGTCTCCGACGTTGTATTGTAAGTAATAGCAGCGAATCCGCCTTTGATACTTTCTATAGCGATGCCAACACCGCCCTCACTAATAACCCGATCCCAGTTTTCGCCAGCATCGGTTGATCTTATTACCCCCCGCTGGCTGGTCGCCAGAAGCACACCGTTTGATTCTACGAATTTCATTACCCAGCCTTCGGTATACACCTGTTTCCAGTTTTTGCCATTATCAATGGATTTAAAAAGGCCATTGTCGCAGCCGATGAAAATTGCGCCTCCGGCAGTTTCAAAAACGGCGCGTACTTGTTTTACCTGAAAATTGGTATACATAAGCGACCACATATTTGCTCCGTTCATTCTTTGCAAAAATTGACCGCCGTAATTATATGCAAATATCCCGTTCTTGCCAGGGGCAATGTCGCTATAGTTGTCAGGGAATATCTCCTTTTCCCAGAAAGGAGCTGCGGAATTTGGTTTACTGTGGAAAATCGCATTTCCGGCACGTATATAGACGGAGTTATCTTTTTCAACGAAGCCAACCGGCTGCAAATTTTCGGGTAGCCCTTCGCTGATGTCCTGCCATGTCTGTCCGCCATCTGCAGATCTGAGCATGATGTTTGCGGCCCCCGGCTTATTTTCATTTAGTTTTTGCTGACTATCCGTGATTGGAGATGCAAAGGGATACTGAAAAAGCAGCAAAAAAGCAAGGTTATAGATTTTCATGACTAAAATTGATTTGATGAAACAATAAAGTAAATATATTAGGCCTCAACTACCCTTAAGCTTTTTGATAGTAAAAAGTTTGTAACCGGTATGTAAAACCTTTGTAAAACCAACGAAAACTTTGTCAATTGTCATGAGTTGTCTGATTCAGATTTTCACAATTTCGTGTCAACCAGGTTCAAGACAGGAGAGGATCATAGCTTGCGCCTGACGTTCAGCAGATTGGTGAGGGCACGGCTTTATTTGTCTGTGGTCATTCCCGTTCTTAATTTTCTTTCGTTGCCACTAACAACAATGATTTTGTCATACACTTGCATATTCGCAACAGCTAATTTCTCTGGCAATCCATTACTTGAAAATTTCCAATTTTCAGCTTGTTTCTCTTTTCTGTAAATACCGTCCCATTGTCCCGCTAAGAGTGTATTGTCAATTTTAACTACTATCGTAAGAAAAGTACACTATTCCGTCCGAATTGTTGATTAACGGAGTATCATTGTCCGAAACGGATGTTGTGTTGTTTTGGGTTTGTGCACAGGAAGTGTGAAAAACAAACACCAGGAACAAAGCATTTAGGTGTATGTATTTCATAATTTATTTACTCAGCAACCGCCTTTGCGGGGAACACGTTTAAAAATTACTTTACCATCTCGTTCTACATAGTCGCACGATACTATTGGATATGAATACTTAGGCGCGTGCGATAGGTTATGGCTTCTTATAATTATTTTGTCGTCAACTTTCAGGCTATGCAATTGCTCAAGTTGAAACTTTTCCGGCTCAAATTTTACAATATAATCCTCACCATTAATCCTGACCATCACTCCGAAACCTAATCTTGAGCCTGGCGGAAGAGAAAGAGAGGTTACAACTCCCTCCATATTGGTATAATCTTTAATGTGCTTCCTTATGTTAGCTTCAGCGGCATGCACTTTTTTACCTGCGGGAGACGCTTCCCATTTTTTGTACATTATACCAGCAGGGGTAGCCTCCCATTTTTCCACTTCGGCTTTCCTTTCAGCAGCAGGGAGTGGCTTTGGGGTTGATTTTTTAGAAGTTTCATTTTTGATTTCGCGATTAGCAAAAACCAGTCCGCTTACCACAACCAGCGGTAAGATCAGCGCATAAATAACTTTTTTCATATTTTTTGTAGTTTATTAAATTACATATGGATTCTCTTGATAAGTCAGATCGGATAAGACACTTCTCTCACCGGAGGTAAATGCGCCCTGGAAAACTCTCCTTAAAAGCGGTAATCCGCAGCCAATTGTTTATCGTATACCAGCGTCATCGTATGCACTCCGGAGCCTGACCGCTCATTTACCTGGATAACAATAGACTTTCCTCCATTGATCAATTTCCAAACCTCTGTTACTTTAAAATCTGCTGTCTCACCATTTTTATCGAAATATCTAACCGAATGAACAGTCATCGTTTGGCCATCATCTGACCATATTGCAGAAGATTTCTCCCTTGTCATACCCACATAACCAGCCTCATTTTGTTTACCGTCGAATACCAGTTTCTCCTGTCTCGTAACCAGCGATCCGTCGGGAGATGAACTTGCTACGTCAATAGTTAGAAAATCAACGTGTGTAGCTATCTTCATTGTTTTAGATCTCATCCGGTCACCCCCGAAAATGCAAAGGGGAAATTTTCCACCAATATTACTTTTCGATTCATTTAATTTCCATTCACCGGAAAAACTGACCTGACCCGTGGTCATACCTGATAATGTTAAGCATCCAGCGGTTAACAGGAGCATCCATTGCCTGGCTGAAAATGTTGTCATGAATTTTTGATAGTAGCTCATAAATATTGTTTTAGCTTCGCATATCAAACATACGCACCCGTGTTGCCGATCCGTGTAAATCAATTGTAAAAAGAAATGTAAATGCGTGTAAATTTTGCTTTTACCACCCTGCTGCTGGCTGTTTTTTTTGTCTGCACGTCCTTCGAAAAAGATTCCGACCGCGACCTGCGGGCGAAACAAGTGAATCTCATTATCCGTCAGATTGGCCACCGGTTGCTGCTGCAGGCAGGTGATTCCACCTCGCGTGTATTGCCCGTTGCCGAGATTAAAGAAGGCACGTTTCTGCTCAGGTTCGAAAATGAATTCGTTTTTAACCACGACTCCCTCATGGTGATGTCACAGGGCCTGCTTCCCAAAACCCGGTTCCCCTCCGGTTACACCGTTACGGTAAACGATTGCCTGAAAGGCGATATCGTTTACGGGTTCCAGCTAAACAATACGTCTGCGGACCTCCTGGCTTGCAGCGGCAGAAGTCAGCCCCCGGGTTGCTACACCATTGAATTTGCCTTCGCGAACTTTTACGAGGATGTTGAACCAAAGAAAGCTGCCGTTGACCGGACAACTGCATCAGCTATAATTTCTCCTCGGGAGGTCAATCCAAAACATGAAAAATTCAAAACGGCAACTTCCGATTATGGCATTGATCAGCCGACTGAAGATCTCAAATCAGCTAAAGTTGATCCCCGGGAAGTCCGTCCAAAGCTTGACGAATTCAAAACGACAACCTCTGACTATCCATTAATCAATCTGGTTTATATCGGCATGCTGTTGTTGGGTGTTACCTTGTTGATTTGGCGTTTTGGGAAAAAGCCGATACTTGTGCAAAATCAAAAACACGCTGTAATAGAAGCGTCCGTTCCGGAATTGCCTGCGCTCGGAAAATTTTTATTTAATGGGAAGGAGCAGCACTTGGTTTTGGGCAGTGAGGTGATTAATCTCACCGACAAAGAATGCAGGGTTCTGGAATTGCTACACAAAAAATTCGGTGAACTGATCCCCCGCGAAACACTGATGCAGGAAGTTTGGATCAACGAAGGTGTCATCACCGGTCGCAGCCTGGACATGTTTGTGTCGAAACTACGAAAGAAATTAAGCCGTGATCCTGAGCTGAGCATAACCAATATTCACGGGAGAGGGTATAAGCTGGAAATACCTGAAAGACAGATTCTTTAATATGACTGCATCCTCTCCAAAATGGGAGATGTAACCGTGGTATATGAAGCGATGCTGCCAGATATCTTTACGTTATCCAATCAGGAGTACGAGTCCTTTCATCAGTTCCTGGATCAAAGCGATCAAGGTGCTGCCCCGGCAATCGGTATTGTTTTTTTTGAAATGATTTGACAGGAGCAAAAATACAAATCCCTGTAAATCAATGTCTGGAGCGGATTTTAAGGCTTCATGGAGTGCGGTTTTTGCTTTCCTCACTTCTTTTTTCTTGGGGTGGGTAAAAGTGGTTTTGTGGCGTGTGTTTTTGTTTTGCGGGGGGCTTTAGCTCTTTGCCAAAAGTTAGTGCCTGTTAAGGCGTGCTTTTGGCAATGTGCTAAAAGCGGGTGGACAAAAACCATGACACAAAACCATTACTGTTTATTACGATTAATTAATCTCGTCTAAAACATTATTCAAATCTTGCTCATATGAAATTTTTGATGCGTAACCTTCTTTTAGTTTTTTCAATTCCTTTTCTGTTAAAATGTTGTCTGCATATAGATAAATGAGCAAAAGTTGTGTTACCGAATCAGAATTCATAATCATTTTCTTTTCAATTTGATTCCAAACTACGTTTAGCCAAGGTTTGCTGTTTATGTCAAAATTTACTTCGTTGAACCGTTCAAATATTTGTTCAAAGGTTTTTTCTTCTCGTTGGTAAATCAATAAACTTGATTTCACGAATGGTAACAGTCCAATTGGACGGAACAAAAGATTTCCGCCTGTTTCGTTATTACGATACGCTTCTGCTGAATTTTCTGCTGTGTTTACATATTCGGCAATGAATGAAAGTTTTGTTTTGAAAGCGTCCCAATAACTAATACAAAACTCTCTGAACGCTTCAATGTCCTCGTTTGCAGGTCGGAATTTCAAGTATTCTGTTATAACTTTTTGAGTAGGTTTTTTGTTGAATTTGTCTTCATAAAAAACCTTGAATAATTCAAGGTTCGCTTGATACAAAGTTATGATTGAAGTTATTGCCTCTTTGTTAGTTGTCGGAATAGCTTTTTGTTTCGCATTGATAACACGTTTACCTGTGAACAAATCGTATTCTTCAAGCAAGTAACGTGTCGTAATTGCAACAGAATCGTCCTCGTCCAATGCAATAATATCGTCTAACGAAACAGGTTTAGCGTATCTGTTCAACGTTGTAAACAAACGCCTTGTTCTTTGTTTTCCTGCTTCATCGTTTTTGTGTCCAATGAAAATTGCTGCAATACATTGGTCTTTCAATTCAGGGTTGTCTTTCAATGCTGCTTTTATTCCTTCAACGCGATGTTGTCCGTCAACAGGAAATATTTTGTGCTGACCGGGGAAATCAAGTAACCCCATTTGATAAGTTTCAGTATCGTCATACTTAAACTCTATTTCCTGCCATTTTGGATAATCGTCATAAACAGCCAAAACCAATGAATTGAAGAAAACCGAAGGTTGATTGATTATGTAATCTTTAATGCTAATGAAGTTTTTTGTTATGCTTCGTTGAATCAAATCTCCCAAAGATTCTGATTTATGCAAATGCTCGTCAATCTTTGAAACAAATTGACTTACTTGTCTAAATGTAAGAGTAGTTACATAGTAATCCCAATCTCCAATTTTTGCTTTTAATGCTGGTATTTTCATTTTTAAAATGCGTTTATTGCTTGTCTGATTTCTATGTCTGGTATTTCTGTGTTCATTGGCAGAAGCAATGAATTGATAAACTGTTTTTCCAAGTCTTTAATATCATCGTTTTCGTCTAACTCAATGTATGCTAAATGTAATTCGCTTGCCCAATAATTAAACATCGTTGTAATTTTGGGTCTTTCATTGTTTTTAGAAAATTTCTGAAAATACTCTTTCACTCGTTTTCTTAAATTTTGATGTTGCGTGAACTGTGCTCTGCCAACATATAAGGGATATTCAGTAATTCCCGAAATAACTTCGCATTTTATGTAAAACATATACAACCCACCTTTATCATCGGGAATATTTTCAACCTCTGCTTCCAAAGCATCAGCACTTGCATTTAGATATTTTATTTTTATCCAATTATCAAACCTCAAATCCAAATTTGGGAAATTGAATTTATTCCACAAATCACTATGTAATTTGTATTCAACTGTTCTCAGCTTTATTTGCTCGCCTAATTGAAATGCACTATTTGTCATTTTTAATCCTCTATTTTACTACCCAAAATCATATCCAAAAACGAAGTTGGTTGAAGAAAATAATTCGGGTTTTCGTCAGTCTTTTCTTTAATTAAAATCAAACCTCCGTTTGTGTACGATTCCATTGTGTGAATAAGTTGTTTCACAATTTCGTCTTCGTCTTTTTCGCCTTTTTCTAATGCAAGAATGTCTAATTCTGTTTTTGCGACTAAAGCAATAAAAATGTTTTCTTGAAGATTCGTGAAATCTTTTCTCAAAGCGTTTGACTTACTACCCCAAAATTGAATAGCGTGACTGAAATCCGTTTTCTTTTCTCCGTTTGGAATTGGCGAAAATTCATCATTGTACAAACCCAAAAAGAACGCATACATATACAATTCGTAGTTTGTACTAAAGTGTTTTCCAAGATTAATTTTCTTTTCGCCTTCCGCACCAAATTTCTGTGAAAGCGAAATGAAAAGGTCTTTGTGGATTTCACTGTACCTTGGAATTTTGGTTTTCCATTTGTCAAATAAACTTTCCATACTACAAAGTAATTACTTGGGTGTTGATTGTTTTTAAATTGTTTGGGTCAAACGGTCTTTCCAATTTTACCCAAAACGCTTTGTTCCTTTTTACGTTTTTAAATTCATCTTTGATTGAAAGCACTTTTGTGTTTTTGTCTGTGTGAAGAAAATCTTTTATTAAAAGGATTTTTTGATTGCCCGTTTCGTAAATTAAATTCAAGAATTGTTCTGTTTTGTTTTCGCCAAACGAAGATGTCGGTGCATCAAAAATCATCGGAAATTTTTCTGATTGAATTTCTGTTGCTAATTCTGAAATGGCAAACAAAATTGAAATGTGCATTGACGTAAGCAAAGATTGATTCGGTTTGTAAAAAGTTCTTCCGTCTTCTTGCAATTTAATGCTTACAATCGTTTTATTGCTCTTGTTTCGTTTCTCAAAAACAATTGTTCCCGTGAAGGCATCAATATTTATTTGCTTGAAAATATTGTTTGATTTCGTTTCAAGTTTTTCAATAAATTCATCAAACTTTTTCTCTTTCGTTTCTTTGAAAATAGTTTCAATATCTCGCAAAATTGTTCTCGTTTTTATTAAAAATGATTGAGCAGAACTTAAATCAATTTTGTCCTTCTCATCTTTTTTAGCTTTTAGTTGAGCTTCAATATCCTTTAGTTTCGCCTCGTAATCAACCTGCTCCTTATTTCTTATGGTTAAATCTCTCTGCCAAGCACTGTAATTTTTTTGAACATTGATAAGCCCTTCCTCTGCCAAACTTGAATTGCCTAAAATCTTTTCTCTCTCGGTTTTTTCTTTCTCTAAATTTTCATTCAACAATTCGATTTTCTTTTTCCATTTAGCATTGAACTCAAACAAATCTTTGATTGTCGTTCTGATTTCTCTAAGGTTTTTCAAATTGTCTTCGTGGCTCACACTAAGATTTAAAAGTCTGTTCGTATAATCTTTCTTGAACAAGGGTTCATCATCGGCTTCTTCTTCCTTCTTGGCTTGACTTTGTAAATACGTTTGCAGGCGTTCAAACATAAAGTTGTACGCCTCTGAACCTTTTGGAGCTACGCGATTACAAACTTTACAAATTTCATCATGGAGCATTTCCTCCATAATAACTTTTGAGGGAATGTTGTCAGGAAGCGGAACGGCATTATTCAATAGTTCTGCTTTGGCTTTTCTTTCGCCCTCTTTAATTCCTTGCTCCTTGTCATATTCAGACTGTTTCCTTCTTCTGTTAAGACTTAGCTGTTTTACTTTGTCTGCAAATTCTTTATGAATTGGCTCAAAATTCACTGCAATCCATTTTTCATCAAACAATGAGGTTGTGTAATTTTCATCAATACGTCTATTTGCTTGTGTAATTTCTTCTTCGATATTCTTGATACGTTTGTTTATTGTATCAAGAGCAACTGCATTATCAACAAACTTATCTGCTTCTTGAAGATTTCCTTCTATTTTCTTGATTTCATCAACAGTTGAATTTAAGTGAACCTGATACCCTTGTTTTTCTCTTTGAAGTCGGACAATATCACCTTCAAGACCTTCGTATAGTCTTTTGTTTTTACTATCCGCTTTCGTTGAATCTTCAACTGCTTTTTCTGCTTTATCTCTTAGAAAAGTACCTTTTTCAGAATACTTGTCGTAATGTTTTGCATCGGAAAATAAATTTATCAAGTTGGTCAAAGCATCTTCACTTTCAAAAATGTTCAATTCGGATTCCCCTTTAAACATTGAATATTTACGAATTTGAAAAGGAAAAATTCTATCTAATAAATTTGCTCCGTCAACTTGTTCTCTTTCTCCTGATTTTTTTTCTTCAATACCTTCCAACATATAATTGGCAGTTGAACATTCATTATCTGCTGTCTTTTTTGTTGTAAACGATTTTGAAATGATTTTCTTTTCCTCATACTGCTCAACTGTAATGGAAACCTTTACTCTAAAATTTTCTCCAATTTCAGTTTCGCTCAATGTTTTTGCAGAAACTAATGAACTCAAATTATTATTGCTACCATTGAACAACCAATCAACGGCTTCAAAAAACTTTGTTTTGCCTTCTCCATTTTCGCCCAAAATAATGTTCAAGCGGTCTGATAATTCAAACTCTTTAACACCACTGTAACAGAGGTAATTTTCAATGGATATTTTTTTGATAATCATATTGCCTCGTTTAAAAATTGGGTTACTTGTTGTCTTAAAACAGCATCGGTTACGGGTGATGTGCCGTCAAGTCCTTCAACTATCAAAGCGATTGCTTTAATAATTGGCTTGTCTGAATTGAGTGCCTCACGAACCGTTGCAGGAATGTCAGAATTTTGCAACTCATACTTTGTCGTAAGTAATTCGTGATTCAGAAAACTTTTTAGAATGTCGTCTTTTCTTGCCATAAGAAAATATTTTTAAATGTCGTTCAGGTTTAAATCGTAGTGGTCTAATACATCTTTCAAAGAATTGTATGTTTCTGTTTTGTTCATTGCCAAATTTGCAAAGTCCACAACACGTTCTAATTCTTTTCTTACTAAGCTCTTTTCCATTTCAAAGGTGCTTTCATTATTTGAAACTTCAGGAACAACAACTAAATCATGAATGGTTGCGTGAATTTTGTCTTTATGCAAACGTAAAACTCGTCCACGCCTTTGAATGAATTGTCTTGGATTTCCTGTGCTTGCACAAAATATCGCTAATTCTGAACGTGGCACATCAACACCTTCGTCCAAACATTTCATTGACGTTAAAACGTGTGTTTTCCCTTGCTCGTAGTCTAAAAGGATTCCTTCACGGTTTGTTGAGTTTGACGTGAATTGCTTAACCATTACAGAATCGTCAGTATTACTCACAACTCTTGTATATTCGTTAATCAGTTTGTTTTCTTCGTCTGTTTCAACGCTAAAATCATTAACGTCAAAATTTGATTCAATTCCTTCGGGAACGTAAACTAAAGTGTATTTCAGGTTTTTTCGTTTCTTGAATTCATCTTTCAATATTTCTCGAAACGTATGAATTTTGTTGATTGCTTTATGAATGATTCGTTTTCGCTCCAATAGCTTTTTCTCAATCTCTGGCGAACTTTTGAAATTCCCATGTTCATCAAATAATCCCATTCGCAACAATTGAAGCGAAATTTCTTTGTAGCGTTTCATTTCCTCATCGGTCAATTTTACGATATGTGGGAAATAAGTGTATTTGCAAAGGAAACCGTTTTCTAATGCTTGTTGCATTGAATAAGAAACAATGTAAGGTGATTTGTCATTGAAAAATTCTTCAATGGCTTTGTTTCCTGTTTCGTCAAATTTTCTGTGTGGCGTTGCCGATAAACCAATTCTTTTTTCTAAATGAACTGTCGGCAAAATCTTCAAAAGTCCTTGTGAACCTAAATTGTGCGTTTCGTCAGCAATCAACAAAGTTTCCTTCGGAAGTTGTTTGAAAAAACTTTGAAACTTATCTCTTGAAAGCGAAGCATACGTTACAATTACGATATAGGAAGTATCAATCAATTTGCTTGCAGTATTAAAAAATGCAAGATTTGCTTCCCAATTTTCTTTTGAACTGACTGTGATAACGTTTTTGAAATTGAACTTAGCACATTCCTTTTTCCATTGCTCTAATAGTGCTGTTGTTGGAACTACAATAATCGCTTTGTAAGTGTTTTCTTTTTTATATTCTTCCAACAAGCAATTCAAAGAAGTGATTGTTTTGCCTGTTCCTGTTGCCATTGCAAAAATTCCTTTGTAGCCGTTTGTAACCCAATTTTGATAGGCTTCAACTTGATAAGGCCTTGGCGTTCCATTGTTTGGAAATCTTGGATTGTAAATGACTTTATCAATTTCTTTGTGAAGTTTTAAAATAGTTTGTTTCAAACGTCCATTCTTAATCAAACTCATCTTCTTTTTCAATAATTGGTCTTCCTGAACAATAAGCTCGTTCAAATCTTTATTGCCAAATTTATCTCTGATTGCAATTTCAATATCGCTTGCAGACAAATATTCAACGCTATTATCTTTTTCAGTAAAATAATCATCAATGATTTTAATTTGCTTTTTGATGAGTTTGCTTGAACGTCCGTTTTCCCAACTCAAAAACGCCTCTAATTCTTCTAAGTTTTCAGACAAACCATTTAATGTGAAATTGCAAGATGCTTTGTAACCGATACTGTTTTCTCCGTCACTAAATACGCCCGATTTATAATGTGCTATCCCTCCACTGTTTTTCGGTTTGACAACTTTAATTTCAATTCTTTTTTCAGCAATCAAATAAGCCAAACATTCAAAGAAATGCATGTCGTATTCGTCAAGTATTCTGCCAAGTGTAACAATATCGGTTAAATCAAAAACTTTTGAAGTGTTTGCGTTTAATCCTTTTTCAACAACTTCTTTGTCTTTTTCAGAAAGCAAATGATTGATGACCATTCGCATTTTTCCTCCCTTGCTGATGAATGTTGCAAAACCAACAGAAAGCAAATTGATAGCTGCCGAACTGAAATAGCCCAACAACAAATGAAATTCGGAACTATTTGCCAACCCTTCCAAATAGAACTGCATAGGCTCATTTTCCGAACCTGTTTTGTAATCCCTATCTATTGACCATTCGCAGTCTTTAAGCATATCTAAAACTTGTTTCGATTAATTCGGAAATAATATCAACTACCGATTTTATTTCCTCTTTCGTATTAAACTTTCCTAACGAAAAACGAATTGAAGCAAAAGCATAATCATCACTCAATCCCATTGCAGTCAATACGTGTGAAGGTTCAACGATTGCAGCCGTACAAGCCGAACCATTTGAAACTGCAATGTTTTTCATTCTACCTATCATTACATTGGCATCAAATCCCTTGAAACAAATATTGCTGACGTTGTGAATTCTATTTTCTGTACTCCCGTTTACGAATGTGTCGGGAATTTTGAGCAATTCGTTTTCTAACTCATTTCGCAACGATGCAATTCTTTCTGCATCTTGTTTCATTTCTTGTTCAGCAATTTCACAAGCCTTTCCAAGTGCTACAATTCCTGGAACGTTTAGCGTTCCGCTTCGCAATCCGTTTTCGTGCCCGCCTCCGTGTGTGTATGCAGGAAGTTTAATTTCTTTCTTCACATACAAAGCCCCAATTCCTTTTGGTGTGTACATTTTATGTCCGCTTAAACACAAAATATCAATGCCGATTTTTACAGCATTTATGCCGATTTTTCCAATAGCTTGTGTTGCATCGGTCATAAACAAAGCACCAACTTCATGAGCAAGTAAAGCAATTTCTTCTATTGGCTGAATTACACCTGTTTCGTTGTTTACAAACATTAAGCAAACAAGAATAGTATCTGAACGCAAAGAATTTTTCAATTCTTTCAAATCAATCAATCCGTTATTTTGAACAGGTAAATATGTTACTTCGTAACCTTTATTTTCAAGGAATTTGCAAGTATCAAGAACGGCTTTGTGTTCGGTTGAAACGGTAATGATGTGTTTGCCTTTTTCGGAATAATTTTCAGCAATACCTTTCAATGCAATGTTGATTGCTTCGGTTGAACCGCTTGTAAAAATGATTTCTTTTTCGTCAGCACCGATTAAATCTGCAACTTGTGTTCGTGCTGATTTTACCGCTTCATTTATAATTGCACCAAAGTAATGGGTACTGCTTGGGTTTGCAAAGTTTTCTTTTAAGAATGGAAGCATCGCATCCAACACTCTCGGGTCTATTGGAGTGGTGGCGTTGTAATCGAAATATATAATCTGCTCAATATTCATTTTTTAATCCTGTTCTACAAATTTAACTTGGTGCTTAGCCTTAACAACCAAAGGAAACAAAGGCAATAAATCTTGATTTTTAGACAGTCGGATTTCAATATCATCTCTATTCCACCACTCTGTCCAAATCCCTTTCGCTTGTAATTCTTCCAACTTTTTAGTTAACTGAGCTGAGAGTTGAGTACTGACGGCTAAGAAGTATCCTTGTGCATCATGCGACTCTACAGTATCCCTTATATCCAAAACTTTATTCTTTCCCACAGATTTATTACTCGATTTGCATTGCCCAACAACTCTTATCAGTAAGGTCGGAGGATGAGCTTGAGATACAACCCTTTCTTCTCGAATTTCCCATTCAATCAATAAATCTCTACCTCCATCACCTTGATTTATTGGAGATGCTTTCCTCACTGAAACAATATTTGGTTCTCGTTCTAATAATGCTTTAATCAGGCTTTCAAACTGCTCGGGGCAAACATCTTCAACCCATTCAAACAGAGCAACAGGAAAGAGGAGTTCGGATTCTCGATTGTGACGTATTCTTAAAGATTCTCGCTCAATTTTAAACTTATGTATTCCACACAATCTACCAAGTGCAATAATGTATGGTTTCGCAACGGCTACTATCATGTTCTCTAAAGGTAGTATTCTAGTAATCTTAGAGTTATGTTCATGTCCTAAGACCTTAAATAGCCTTTTAAATTCAGCAATGTTACTGTTAGCCAAATAGTTCTTCAATTCGCCCTGCAAAACAAATTTACCCTTAACTCCATCCACCGTCTTTGGTTTGTTCTCAGATAGGTTTTGTATGGTTTCTAAATATGCTGATAGGGTTTCTGATTTAATAATTGTTATTTCGTTTTTCATATCATAGAAATAACTCCACTCTGGTCTTTTGCGATTACCACAATTTAAATTAGGAGTGTGTTTCAACAATCCATTTTCATCATGATTCAATTCTGAAGGAAGTTCATATTCTCGATTGTTACTATCAATGCCAATTCTTTTTAAACAATCTTGACACGGACATCCAGCAAATTGCCAAAACAACTCTCGCCACATTACTACACTTATAATAATTTTGGAAATAACATCATTTAGTTTCTCCCAAGTGGTAATACCCCAACGTAATGGAGTTTGCTCGGGCATTATATATCTGCCCCAAATTTCATCCTCTACTACAGGGTGTGGTATATCAAAAAATGAACAGGAAATTTCAGATTTAAATTCTCTAAGAAAACTTGCAAACATTAAACTCATTATGACGTGAACATCGGTTCTGTCACCATGATAAAGAACATCATATGTTCTTTCCAAGAAGTAAAAAGAAAACTCGGCAGGGCTTTTGACTTCTAAGAAAAGTGTTATACCAGAAGCTTGGTCAGTAAAAATTCTGAACCTTCCATTTTCAGATTCCTCAACATAAAGCGAGTGTTCCTTAGAAAAGGAAATAATATATTCCGTGAGTTTTTCAAGTTCTGACATTTGTCCAAATAAAATTTGAAGTTATACACCATATTTTATTTTAAGAGGCTCCAATAGAGCTTCAAGATTTTCAATTGTTGGTCTTCTTGCTTTTTGGTATTGTAGCATCGAAAAGATTACTTGAAAAATATCATCCTCAGCAATCTTGTAATCTTCTAATAAAATTTGACCTACAGGGAGATTCCCTTGGAACACATACCAAAAGAGCTTTCCTAATTGAAAAATATCAGAACCTTCATTTATTTCACAATCATAAGTATATACTATACCCTTTTGATTTGTGAGCATTTTGTTAGTTGCTTCAGGAGATAGCCATCCAATTGGACCAATTTTTTCATTAGTCCAATCGACCCGATTGTCATCATTACGAAACCTGACTAAGCCCAAATCTCCTATTTTAAATTCGTCATTTACGATTAAAATGTTATCGTGTTTTATATCTCTATGATATATATTAATACTGTGAAGTTGCTTGATTCCATTTAGAATGTTTACACAAAAGGTCAATTTCTGATTTGGCGTAAAATCGAATCTATTGTTTTCGAGATATGAGGCTAAGTCATCATCAGCTTTCTCCATTATGAAGAAATGAAACTCCTCATTATCAATTTCAATTATTCCGTCTTTAAAAAATTCGATTACATTTCTAAGTCTATTTTTCTTTGCTGATTTAAAAGCTCGAATCTCTCTTTTAAATCTTTTGACCCTTGCATTATTCCCTATCGAAAGTGGAGATTTACAGATTTTAATAACTTTATCCTCTACATCTCCATTAGGGTCATTAAGTATAAACACATTTGAACTTGCTCCTTTGGATGTTTGAAAATCCTCGTTGAGGGATAGCAATAGAAAATCCTCATTGTCTATTTGGACAAAGTTATCCTCCTCATTTGGACTTAATAATATATTCTTTCCATCAAATCTCATTTTATGAACTCAATATTCTTTTGGTTAGAAATACTTTTAATACTCAAAGTAAAAAATGTATTTATATTCATTAGTTTTTTGTCTTTGAATCCATAAAACTCCATAATTTGCTCTTGAACTTTATTTGGCTTATTTACAGTGTTTGTAAGAAGTAATTGAAAAAATAATAGTCTATTTTCACGTGCTGTCTTCGAATTTGATTGTGTTACACAATTCCTTGCATATTCTCTCAGTGGTTCACACTTCTCTTGAGTCGGTTTTATATCAGAACCGATTAAAACTAATAGTCTATAAAAATGTATTAACTCTAATTCATCATATGGAGAATAATTCAAAATGAAATCAAAAAGTGTATAGAAATCGTTACGCTGTTTATATCGTGTCTTGTTAATAGGGTAAATTGTGTTTAATACGTTAATCTTATCAATAACATAATTAAACCTACGTTTGAGCTCGATGTGTAAATCATCTGTTATATCATTTTTAAAATATTCATCTAAATGCCCTTTTTTGTCAACGTGACCATCTTTTATTAGAACAAGTAATTCAGAAATAAACTCCTTGTCATTCATTCTTTTCAAGGTAGCATATGTAAATAATTTTAATCCAACGAATTTTTTAGATTCAGCAATTTCATTTACAAGTGTTAAAAGTTTTGTAGAGTAAAAGTCAGCTTTTCTAACTTCAGGCTTATTTAAATGTATTCCTGTTTTATTAACTAATGCATAAAATTTTTCAATAGACTCACCCTCTGTATCGTGAATAACGGTTAATGGAAATGAAAAATTAAAAAAATTCGAATGTGATTTTTCAGAATAATGTCTTCCTTGAAAATCCTTAAAAACTTGATTGATAAAACTTATTATTGTTCTCGAACGTTGTTGTCCATCAACCATCTCATATTGTCCCTTACCTTTTTCAAGAATAAAAAAATTGGGGATTGGGATTCTCCTATTTATAGAATCTATTAGTGTTTGTTGGTCTTCTGTTGACCAAATAAAATTTCTTTGATATGGGGGACTCAAATCTAACTTTCCGCTTTTAAAAACCGTGTAAAGTTTTTTTATTGTCCATTTAGTTACTGTAAATCTCATCTTGACATTTTTATATAAAACAACTCGCACAACCAATTCCTTCTTCCTCGTCTAAAATATCAATCAAATAAGGCGATTTGTTTTTAGTTGCATTACGCTCCATTCGTTTTAAATATTCTTCTTTCACTTGTTTTATTCTTTCCGGACGAATCAATTCTTCCAAACTTTCATTTTGTCCCCAAGTGTAGCCGTCTTTCTCGTACTCCATTGCTTTTTTGTACAAGTCAGGATGCTGTTCGTACAACCAAATCCACTCTATTTTTTGCTGAAAAAAGCAGAAGTAACAACCTGAACGACTTCTTGAATATTGTCCTGTTTTTCCGTTTATGTCAAAATCAATTTTGTTGTAGTATGCAGGAACGCCAACACCACTTTCTTCTAAAATTCTAAAAATATCATCACGAACCAGCACATCTTCATTGTCAAGCAAAGGAAACGAATCTGCTTTCCCCAAAGGATAATCTGTTGTTTTAAGAAACTCAAAAACAATTTTGTTGAATTCTTTAACGCCTGCATTAAGTAATAAATCCAATTTTTGTTTTTTTGAAAAGTTCAGTGTTATTTTTTTTGGAAGTATTACTGAGAAACGGTCTTTAATTTCTTCCCTAAACTGATTTTCATATATATCCTTTATTATTGGGATATTCTCATTTTTTAAAACTAAATCTGTTACATCTCCACTCCAAATATTTTTTCTGAAAGGGAAGATAGATTGGATGTTTTTTTTGGTTGAAATGTAACCTTCTCTTTCTTCATCGCCCCTTATGCCTACATACGAAATTACAGGGTCAGTTCCCACGTACTTTTCAAAAGGCTCAAGCTTCAATTTTTTCGTACACCAACGAGAGTTAGAACTTGGCAAATAGCCACCGTACATTTTCAGGAAATGGTCAAATGGATGTTCGGAACTATTCTCAGCAGCCTGTAGCAGTTTTATTTTGATACCAAGAAATACTTCAAGATTTTTAATGAGTTGATATGTTTCGTCCAATTCTTTTCCTGTGTCGCATGAATAAAGCTCAATATCCAATGAAGGATATTTGGTTTTGACATAGATAGCTAAAGCAGCGCTGTCCTTGCCTCCCGAAATCCCTAAAACGTGTCTTATTTTACTCATTGTAACAATTCTTTTAAAAGGTTTAATACTGCTGCGATATTTGAAGTTTTATCTGTTCCTAATTTTTTCTTTAAAGAAGATTTTAGTTGCTCAACTTCCACCGATTTGCTTTTCGGAATACGGACAACTTTTGGATTAATTGTACTAAAGAATGTGTCAATCTTTACTCCAATAACTTCTTCGTTTTTCTCGTCAATATCGGCTTTTGAAATGTTGGTCAAACTGTCCAATTCCAAAATCAACGCTTTAAATTTTTCGTACAATGAGATTTCATCTTCATCGCTGAAATTTTCAAGCGTTTTCCCAACTATGGCTTGTGCGATAGAATTTAGCCAAGCCTTTCTGTCGTCCAAAGCGGAATCAATTCGTTGAATAAATGTCTTTTGATTTGCTAAAAGCAAATGTTTTTTCAGCTTTAAAAAGCGGTCTTGTAAATATTCTTTGTATTCGTCAAATTCAACCGATTTTCCAATAAATTCATCGCAGATAAATTCTTCAAAGCGTTTTATCAGTTCATCATAAGAAGTACGCAATTCACGAACAGCATTTTGTAAACTTGTTGCATAGCCTTGCAACTTTGATTTGTCTTCTTGCAGGGCACTAAGCGAAGTACCCAACGCATTTGGAAACACATCAAAGAAAGTATCTTCTGGATCTTTGCTCATTGCAATGGCTGTGCGAATTTTCAAAGCCGAAGATGACAGCCGTTTTGTTTGCTTTGAATATTCAGGCAACTGTTTGTAAAAAACAATGAACGGTTTTATCGTTTCAATGAATGAATTGTTATCAAACTTTGATTCGGTTGAAATATTTAAGAAAGTACGGTAACTATTGAAGATATCCAATTTCACACCTTCAATGTCAAAAGTTTTAATTGAATAATTTTCGGGGTTCTTCGCAATCAATTCAAGGTTGTCGTCTGTCAGACTTGGCAAATAGCCGTCATTGTTGAACATTGCAAAATCATCTCTTTTTAAAAACAGAAAAGTCGGAATCCAAAAATCAATGAAGCCTTGTTTTAGTTTCAATGGTCGTTTGCTCAAAATAGAAACAAATTCATCAATGCTTCTTTGTTCAGATTTTGCACTTTCAAGGAATTTTTCTGATGCCTTCCAAAGTTCATTGAAACTTGATTTTTTGTCAATGGTCGGAACAGAAAACGAATTTTCACGAATTGGCGAAATACCGTTTTCTTTCAGAAGTGATAAGAAAATCGTCTTTTCAGGCGGAAATTTCACATCTTCAAAACCTAAGTTTTCTTTATCCCAATTATTCGCAAGTGCTTTAAAGTAGTTACGTTTAGCGGTGTGAATTGAAGACGAAATTTTGTGTTTGTTTACTAACTCATTTTTGAAAATAGGGGTTGCTTTGTAAACAATGCTACAAACCTGTGAAAGCAATTTTTGAAAATCTTTTTTGTCTTCAATTTTCTTTTCTTCGCCTTTGAAGTACCACTTCACGTCTTTGCTTCCTGAATAAATGCTGTCTGTGATATAGTGATTTAGTAAGCGTTTTTGAGAATCAGCAATGTTTTCTAATTCACGTTTTGCAACTTTATCGTCTTTGTTTTCTTTAATTACTTGTTGGATTTTCTCAATTTCAAACAACAAATTTTTTATCTCGGTTGAATTTTTGAAATAGCAATAAACGATTGCTTCTTTTTGAGTTCTTGATGTTTCTTGAATTTCAGCAATTTTAATTTTGCTGTTGAATATAAGATTGATGAAGCCGTCAATTTCTCCTGTTGGAATGTCTTTGTGAATTGGATATTCAGAAATTTTAAACTCAAAGAAACGTTGTGTTCCTGTTTCGTAAGAATACAATTTTGCAAAAACAGGCGAGAATTGGAAACACTTATTCAGTAAAGCCGTAACATCGTTTACTTCTGAAATTTTATTTCCTGCTTCAATTAAGGCAGTTTGAATGTCTAAATCTGTTCCTTCAAAAAGAATATAGCGTTTGCTGTGGGTACGGAAACGAATGATTTTTTTTGCTTCAAGATTTTTGATGATTGTGTTTGCATTGGAAACGCCACAAGCGGTTTCAAGGTAATTGCCTAAAAAGTTTTCATCTAAAATTGCCCCGCTTGCTGAAAAAACATTCAGCAAACCTATTGTCTTGATTGCTTTTGAGTAGTCGTTTATTTTTTCGTCAAATGCTCTTTCAACTTCCTCCAAAGAAGAGCGGACTGAACTCCAAGCCGAAAAATCGGGATTGTATTTTGAAGTTAGGAACGAATAAAAATTGAAGTTGAGGTAATCGTAAACGCAACTCAAATTGTAAAACGGATTTTCTCGTTTGTTGAATTTCGTTAGTCCTGTGTGGTCGGTTGATTCAAGGAAAGAAAACAAAGAACGTTCGTTTTGTCCGTAGCGTTGTAACGAAAGTGTAAGAATGTTTGCTGAAAGAATATCAAGCGGAAAAAGTTTCGTAGAAATTTCGTTCAAGAAATCTTTGTTGAAGTTGAACGCTTTTGAAGCCGCAGACAATTTCAAACATTTATCAACTTGTGCTTTCGGGGTTTTGTTTTCAAAGTTTTCAGCAACGTATTCAGAAGCCAAATACAAAAGTTGTTCAACAGGCTCGTTGAATGTGATTTCACGGAATCGACCTTTAACTTTTGTCCACTCTTGTTTTTGTGTGCTTGTTAATGCGTAAGCATACGATTCAAAACTTTGATGAACCGTAGAAATAAGCACAACGTTGTATTTTGGATTATTACAAAACTCCGCTAATTGCTGAATGAAATACAATTCGTTTTCGGGATTGTGTTTGCTTGCGTATTCCAAAAATTTACCGAACTCATCTAACAACAAAAACAAAATCCCGTTGTTTTTGCTAAGCGAATGGTAGCGATTGAAAATTTCCGATAAAATATTTTCGTGTTTATTTTTGTTTGTTGTTACTTCAAAAATATCTGCGAACTGCTCTACGATTGAAGTGTAAGAGCCAACGATTTTTACAAAATCAACTTTGGGATTTGTAAGAAAGTTAGTTTCAAAATAGCGTTTCTTTCCTTTTACACTTTGTTCAAGAGCCAAAAGGAACGAAGATTTCCCTGTGCCATAAGTTCCAATTATGTTGAATGAACGAATACCTTTTTTGAAGTCGTTCACAATTTGTCCCACAACTTGCCTGGCATTTGGGGTCGGGATATAGTGAAAATCCCTTTCAGTATCCCTTAGGATATTGACTGATGTTGTGAAATTATTTGCCATAATATGAATCTAAAATTGAGTATGTACTCGGTTTATTTTTGAATTGAAGTTCTTTAATTCCTGCGTGGTCTGTGAACGTAATGTTTTTGTTCACGATTTCAGAAATTTTGTTTGTCAGCCCTGAACGATTCAATGCGAAGATTGAACCGGGGCTGTTGTAATCATATTCCAATGAATTTAAGCTAATTGAGTTTCCGTAATTCGGATTATCTAAGATTGAAAACAACAAAACCGCTTCTTGCAAATTATCTCTGTCATTGTTTTCAATTTGATATTGCTTGTCTTTTCCCTTGCCAATAGTTTTCAACAAACCAATTTCTGAAAGTATGCCCGAATAGCTGTCCTCCACATCATTATTGTCTTCTTCGTTTTTGTATGTATTTACAAAAACCATAAAATCTTTCGCTACGGTGTTTTCATTAAAACTCAATTCAGGATTTGCTTCCTGAATCCGTTTCAGATAATTTAAAAATATATCTTCCTTAAAAAGAATCTTTTCTTTTCTAAACTCATTAAAAATAATATTATAAATGGATGCTAAACCTGTCTTTACAAGTTGGTAGTGCAATAACCACAAACTTACATCGTCTTCCAAAAACGGGTCGTAGCCGTTTTCGGTGTCAAAAAGTTTTGTTCCAAATTCGGTAGGATTGTCTTTGCTGTCAATGATATTAAATGCTTTTAACCAATAACGGATTGCAGAAACCATATTTTTACCCACACCAAGTTTTACAACTGAATCTTCGCTGTTGAATGACTGTCCTTCCTGAACAAAGTCAAATCCTTTTTTAAGCCAAAGTTGTCGGCAGTGAAAGGAATCGTGTCCTGAAAAAGTATATTTTATTCTATCTGTACTCACTATACTCATTTATTTTCTGATTGAATCTTATAGTACAGCCTTTTAAAATTTTACAAAATGTCCTTCCTTTTTATGTTAGGAATTATACTCCCTGTCGTTCTTCGGAATACACATCTATTCGTCATCTTTTGTTGGCACTAAAAGTTTTCTTACATTCACATCAAGAGCTTCAGCAATGTCAAACAAAGTTTCAACAGATGGTTGTCTTGCATTATTACACCATTGAGAAACAGTAGCCTGATTCTTGCCAAGTTTATCTGCGAGCCATTTGTTTTTTTTGTTCAGCTCTGCTAATACTATTCTGATTCTGTTCATTTCTTTAATAGCCAAAACTGTTTGTGTTTTAGGCAAAATTATACATAATATCGCAAATAATTTTGCTTTTTGCCTAAAAATCAGCAAAGCCCTAAAAGGGCAATGCTGAAAGCTGGCGAACACCTGATGAGTGAACCCAAACAAAGCAACCGCAAGGCAGCCGATAAACCCTAATGCTGGGCGAAGGCGACCACTCAAAAGCCGACCTACGCAAATAGCGATTGAAAGCATAAGGCGAAAGCTGCAAGGGCTGATGAAGCACCTGCGGAGTAAAAGGGCAAATGCCTGACTGCTGCCCTGAACTGATACGTGGATGTTTTTGCATATAAAATTTTTGTAGTTATGCAAAACGTATTACAGGCAGGGGCAGCAAGGCTATTTCAGCACCTGATACATGAGCGATTTTTTAGCCTGCTTTATTAGCTGTATTTGCTCGGCAATTTGTTTACTTTTGTCATCAAGCGTTTGCATTACCGATACGCTTTCGGCAAATTGGTTCGGGTTCAATTCAATTTTTTGTAACGCTGTGTCTATTACAACTTTCAAATCATTTACCCGGATGCAAGGAATGACCGAACCTGTAATAAACGGCTGAAAAAACCGACCTTGCCATAAACCATAAAAAAGCCAATAAAGTGTTTGCTTTTCTTCTTCGCTATTGCAGAAGCAAACAAAGCAATTAGGACAAGGCGTTTCCATTGGCTTACCGCTATTATTGCCTTTGTTCAGAATGAAAAAGAAATGTTTGTTTTCAATTCTTTTTCCTTTGTAGGTTTTGATTTGCATAGTATGAGCGATTAAAATTTATGCTCGCTTCGCTCACACATTTTTTCAAAAGAGAAAAGAAAAAAAATCTGAAAAAAAAAGAAAAAAGAAAGCCATATAACAAGGCGGGCAATGCAGGGCTGTCAAGGTTTTTGCAAAAAAAAACACTACCTGAACAAACCTTAATTTTCATTTATATAATTCTGTGAGGTGTGGAGATTTTTTTTGCAAAACCCGCAGGGCTTGACCTTTACAGCCCTAAGCGTGGGCTGGTGTGTGCCCGCCTACCTTTGCTTGCTTTTTTGTTTTTGGAAATATGTATTAATCATCAAAAAATAATGTAGTTCTTTTTACCTCTCTTTTATTTTCGGGTGGGTAAAATTTTTTGGCGTGTGTTTTTGATTGGTGCGTTGGCTTAGCTCTTTGACTGCACGGAACGAAGTGAGTACAGGCAATGTGCTAAAGTGTGAAGGTTCAAAAACCATGACAAAAAATTTGTGGGTGGGTATGTTGGATATTTCAGTGAAAGTTTACCAGTGTTTCAGTTCAAAGTTTACCACTTTCC
>CAYVEI010000059.1:0-24770 GCA_964450515.1 uncultured Terrimonas sp.
AATGCTGGGTCAACATGAAACAGAATGGTGGGTCAACATGTTCCAGAATCTACACTGAAGTGCAAAATTCAACAGTAGTTTTTCAATTAAACATTAGTAACAAAACCAGCTTTTGTGCTTCGATTTCCCGCCCGAACGCAAAGCCCGAAACCGTGTGTGACTTGAATCTACTGTGTAATAACACTGTACCGTTATGGGCAATTTTAGGACGACCCTACAAACCAACAATTCCGACCAACTTTTTTGACTTCCTGAAAAAATTTGAAAAAAAATTGAGAAACCGAAAAGTTGCACATATATTTGCAACCGATTAGTTTCTTAATTAAAGCAACGACAAAATGAGACGAGACATTTTTCAGGCAATCGCAGACCCGACAAGACGAGCCATCATAACCTTAATTGCAATACAGGCAATGACACCCAATGCCATTGCCGAACATTTTGACACTACACGACAAGCTGTTTCAAAACATCTACGCATTTTGACAGAGTGCGAGCTGATAAAACAGGAACATAAAGGCAGAGAAATTTATTACCAACTTGAAATTGACAAAATGAAAGAAATAGACAAATGGCTTGAGCAGTTCCGCAAAATTTGGGAAACCCGTTTCAACCAACTTGACAACTTATTAGCAACAATCAAAAAACAGAAAAAATGAACAGTAATCTTTTATTTGTTTTTTCCGTGAACAAGGAAAACAAAACCATTCACATAAAACGTCAATTTGATGCTAACCTTGAATTGGTTTGGCAGGCGTGGACAACAGCCGAATTGTTAGACCAATGGTGGGCACCGAAACCCTATCATATCGAAACCAAATTGTTGGATTTAAGAGTGGGCGGAATGTGGCTCTACGCAATGGTTAGTCCAAAGGACGAAAAAATGTGGTGTAAAGCGGATTATAAGATTATCGAAACAAACAAATTGTTGTCTTGGTTAGACGCTTTTTGTGATGAAAACGGAAATGAAAACAGCATTAAGCCACGTTCTTTATGGACAAATAACTTCACCGAAATCAACGGTATCACAACCGTAAACGCTACTTTACAACACGACAAACTTGAAGACATTGAAATGATGATTGAGATGGGCTTTAAAGAAGGGCTAACATCGGCATTAGGCAATTTAGACGAATTATTATTAACCTTAAAAAAAGTAACCGAATGAAAAAACTAAAATTACAAATGCAAATATCCCTTGATGGATTTAATTCAACGGGACCAGATGATGAACAAAAATGGGTAACTTGGGCTTGGGACGAAATAAAACCAGACGTTCTTGACTTGGCTAACAGTTGCGACACCGAACTAATTGGCAGAAAATTGGCTGTTGACTATATTCCATTTTGGACAGACACATTGACAAAGCCAGAATCAATGATGTATGAAGCAGCTAAAATAAAAGAAGGACAAAAGAAAGTCGTCTTCACAAAGACATTAGACAAATCTGTTTGGGAAAATACAGAGCTTGCAAAAGGCAATTTAAGTGACGAAGTAAATAAACTTAAAAACCAAAGTGGCAAAGACATAATTGTTTATGGTGGTAGTTCTTTTGTTGCTGACCTTGTGAAAGAGAACCTAATTGACGAATTCTACTTATTTGTAAACCCAGTTGCGTTAGGACAAGGTGTTCCAATCTTTGACAAGTTAAACGAATGGCAACAACTTAAATTAATTAAATCAAAAGCATTTGACTGCGGAATTATTCTACTACACTACGAAAGACAATAAAAACTGCCCATAATAACCTCAACTTTTGTAACTTTATTGGGCTGCAGTTCGGGCTTGAACGTTTTCCAAATATCCGTCCTGCCCGGGCAAGCTCTGCGGGTTGTATTAATTGTTAAACGACCGTTTCCTCACGTGAAATCACCAAAAACCTGCAATGCTGACTGAAAAAATATAAGATATGAACAATTCCAACACACAGCATCAGCGTATCGCAAAAATGACCTTCGCCTCGGTCTATCCCCTGTATCTTGCAAAAGTGGAAAAGAAAGGCAGAACAAAAGAAGAATTGCACCAGGTGATTGAGTGGTTAACGGGTTTTGATAACAGGAAGCTGCAGGAACTGATAAAAGAAAAGGTAACTTTTGAAACATTCTTCCAGCGTGCCTCGCTGCACCCTAACGCCCAGCTCATAACGGGAGTAATCTGCGGCTACCGGGTAGAGGAAATAGAGAACCCTTTAACGCGGCAGGCCAGGTATTTGGATAAGTTGGTGGATGAGCTGGCGAAGGGCAGGAAAATGGAGAAGATATTGCGTGGTTCGGGGGCTGTTTAAAGGCTGCATTGCTGTACACAACCGGCCGGCACGGAACCGTGTTCCGGTTTTTCTGAAAGGGATCCTTATTAAAATACATTCATGATAAAATATATCCTCTTATTCTTCATATCAATTTTTGTAATTGGGGCGCCGGTACAAGCCCAGGGCGCACCTGAACAGGTAGTGATAAGATCCAAAAAGGAGAAGACCCTGGTGCGTACCAATGAGAATGGGGAACTGGAGGTAAACGTATCCCCAAAGGATATACGTAAATTTAAGGCTGCCGGCATGGTACGCTATAGCAATTTCGGCGCCAGGGGCGATGGCAAAACCGATGATATAGACGCTATCGCTGCGGCCCATGCATTCGCCAATCAAAACGAACTTGTAGTGAAAGCCGATGAGGGAGCCACCTATTATATCGGGGGAAAGAAGCGCACAGCGGTTATCCGTACCAACACCGATTTTGGCACTGCGGCCTTCGTCATTGACGATACCGAAGTGCAAAATCGCAGTGCGCCTGTTTTCATGGTCCGTTCCGCCCTGCAACCGTTTACACCTGGATCTGTTACTTCACTGAAGCGGAACCAGGAAAAAATTGACGCCGCTTTACCCGGACCCTGTCTTATTACGGTTACTAATGCTCATGTAAAACGCTATATCCGCTTTGGGCCAAACCAGAATAACGGATCTCCGCAAACAGATATCTTTATTGCAGATCAAAACGGCAGGGTAAATATGGATGCCCCGATCATATGGGACTTTGACCAGGTAACCGGCATCACCGCTCTTCCCATAGATGAAAAGACGCTGCATATTACCGGCGGCCGTTTTACCACCATTGCCAATAAAGCGGAATCGAAGTACACTTATTATAGCCGCAATATCGCCATCAGGCGTTCCAACGTTATTATAGGCGGGCTTGAACACCGCGTTACCGGTGAAGGAAGTCATGGTGCGCCTTATAGCGGTTTCATTAATATCAGCGATTGCGCTTACGTAACGGTTCAGAACACCGTGCTCACCGGGCATAAAACATACAGCACCATTGGCGCGGCAGGGCAGCCTGTGAGCATGGGCTCTTACGACCTTTCGGTGAGCCGTGCCCTCAATGTATCCTTCGTGAACTGCAGCCAGACAAATGATATCAACGACAGAACTTACTGGGGGATACTGGGTTCCAACTACTGCAAAAATTTGCTTTACGACAAATGCACGCTCTCCCGGTTCGATGCCCACATGGGTGTTGCCAATGCCACCATCCGCAACTCCACTTTGGGTTACATGGGCATCAATGCCATCGGCAGCGGTATATTAACGGTGGAGCATTCAACAATAAACGGCAGAACGCTCATCAACCTGCGCAGCGATTACGGCAGTACCTGGCAGGGAGAACTTTTTATCCGCAACTGCGTTTTTGTGCCCCGCGACGGCAAACCGGCCAGCATAGCCCTGATAGGAGGATCTTATTCCGGTGAGCACGATTTTGGTTATACCTGCTATATGCCGGAACGGATCATCATTGAAAATCTCCGGATCAACGACTCGGGTTACCAGGAGAATTACCGGGGTCCGGTCATTTTTTCAAATTTCAATCCGCAAATGACCAGCGATGCCTACCACGAAAAGTTTCCTTATGTGAAAACCAAGGAAGTTGTGCTCAAAAATGTAACCACTGCCAGCGGAAAGGGCTTAAGGATCAGCGACAATCCATTTATGTTCAAAGAGGTGAAGGTAGTTGCCGATTAAGGTTGCCCCGCGCCGGGATATCCCTGGTTACGCATTACCGGAAAATTTAAAATTTTTCTTACTATCCGCTATTGCCTAAGCCCTGTTAATGATCAAAAAATGGCTAACTTGAGCGCCTTACATTAAAGCTATCTGAATGATAACAGGAGCTGGGTTTTTAGCACGGGCGTTTAAGAAATTCGATAACAGCAAAGAGATACATGTTTTTGCTTCCGGCGTTTCTGATTCCGGAAATATTTCCCAAAAAGAATTTGGAAGAGAACGCGTGCTTCTTGAAGATGTACTTGCAAAAAACCAGGGTACGCTGGTTTATTTCAGCACCTGCAGTATATACGATGAATTCCTGAAGGATGCGCTTTATATAAGACATAAATTGCTGATGGAGGAGGTTATCCGGCTTTCCCGTAATCCCTATCTTATTTTTCGGCTTTCCAACCCCGTTGGGAAAACAGATAACCCGCATACATTGATAAATTTTTTCGTCAACTGTATTGAATCCGGAAAGAAGTTCGATTTATGGAAAGGCTCCTTCCGGAATATACTCGATATTGAAGATGTTGTTGCTTTAAGCAGCTATTTCATTTCAAAAAAGGAGTATGTGAACAGGATCATTAATGTTGCCAATCCCCTCAACTACTCTGTGGAAGACATTGTTGGCGTGCTGGAAAAAGTATTGAATAAAAAGGCATACTATAATGTAACGGTAAAAAAAAGTATTCCCCGGATCAGTACGGCGGAAGTTATACAGGCCGCAGACAGGCTTCACTTACGTTTTGACGAAAACTATCTTAATTTAGTATTGGCAAAATATTTTGGCGGCAGATGACATACAAACAGGCAAAAGTAAAATTTTTTCTTGAAAAGCTGGTCACGCTGCCTTTTGTTTGGTTGGGAAAACTTTTTGGAAGGCTCTCATCCCTTAAAGAAAATACAGGGATATTTTTATTTTTTTCCAGCGCAGATATTGGCGGTGCACCAAGGGTTAACATTGATATTGCCAGGTGCATTGAGCATAGAAAACCCATTATTATTTTTTCAAAGAAACCCAAAAACAATTTATTTATTGAAGAGTTTCGAAGTCTCAATGCTATTATTATAGACCTCTCTCCATATATAGACAATAAGCTGTTCCATTTTGTGAATTTTTTTTTCAGAGGAGTAATTGCAGCCTGGGTCAATAAAAATAAAAGTGCGGCTATTTTTGGTGGAGAATGTTTGTTTTTTTACAAGATACTTCAGCATGTAAAAAAAGAAACAAAACGTGTTGAGCTATGTCACCTGCCCACCTGGATTGGATATACCATAGGGCATATTGACAGGATAGACAGGAGGATTTTCAGCGTACTGAGTCTTAAAAAGGAAGTGGAAGCGCAGTACCGGGCGAACCGTCTCCCGGCGCGTTACTATAGCCGGCTTTATTTTATTGATAACGCAATAGATATTCCTCCTTATTCGGAAAGGTATAATCAAAGGATAGAAGTAGTTTTTATAGGAAGAGGGGCGCCACAGAAAAGAGTGCACCTGGTAGCAGCCATTGCTGAAAAGCTGCACCGGCAAAACGCCAATGTGCATTTTACTTTTGTTGGAGATGTAGAAGAAGTTGTTTTCCCGGACAAATATCCTTATTGCACTTTCCGTGGGAATATCAAAGACCAGCAGGAAATGGAAGCCATATATGCAACATCTGATGTATTGCTTCTCACATCTGCTTATGAGGGACTTCCGGTAGTAGTGATGAAAATGATGGCCTATGGCAAAGTTGTCATTTCAACAGCAGTCAATGGAATCCCTGATTATATTCTCCATGAAAACAATGGCTTGCTCATCCATAGAACCGATGAAGCAGGTATTGTAGAAGAAGGCGTTCAGCTAATTCAACAGCTTATAGGAAATAAGGAGAAACTAACGCTTTTGGGTAAAAGAAGTTATGAGATAGCAAAAGAAAAGTTCAGCCGGACAACATTCTGCAGATTTTACAGCAATGCGCTTTTAGCCTAAAAGCGCTTTCGTGCCAGTATCACATTATTATGGAATAATTCTTTTCTTCTCAATTTTCCAAATAATACGGCATTCATTAAAATACCGGAAATAATAAGGGGCAGTATGAATATCTGGTGCAAAATAAGATACAATATCCGGCGCTTTTTAGGTAATAATACAAAAATGTAAAAGATCATCTGTTGTAAAATAACCTCTGTAAAATGCCCTGTTTTAACCCGTTGTATTATTTCAAAGCCATTCTTTTCAAGCAGGTGTGTTATGCCAAAGCCTGAATAGCGTGCATAGTCATACGGCACTTCATGCTCCGGCCAAACAAATGGACAGGTAAGCAGTAATTTTCCTCCGGGTTTCAGCACCCTGTTTATTTCGCGCAATGATTCTTCGGGGTTAAAAACATGTTCTATCACCTCAGAACAGAATACATTGTCAAAATGGTTATCGTTAAAAGGAATGGTTTTACCATCGTAAAATACGTCTATCTTTTCATTAATATGTGAGTGTCCGGAAACTTCAATATCCAGCCCGGTATAAGACGTTGCATTTACAAAAAGGGTTTCATAAGGCTTTGAACCGCATCCAAAATCAAGCACATCTCCTTTTAATTCCGGAAGATATTGTTTGAAGGCCTGAAAAAGCCTCAGCCTTACGAAATAAAAAGGATTGCGGAAGATATCGGTCCGGCTTATAATAAATGAGGTTTTCAAATTGTTTTTCTTTTAGAGATATTTCGCAGCATAAGATACACATTGCTGAGCATTACAGATTTGTCTATCAACACAGCCAGTTTTGTTAACCGGGAAGCAGATAATGTGCCGGAGAACTTTTGCGTCCATTCTTTACATGCCGAAACAAACGAACCTACTGTTTTGCTGTCGCGTTTGGCAAAAGGTGTTTTCAACAGCCTGAGGGAGAGCGACTGGCAATAAAAGCGAATAAATCCCGGCGCAGTTTCCGCAACGGCTGATTTTATGGCATCATCTTTCGCGGCTTGTATTTGCAAAAACTCAAGGAAATTGAACAGTGCGTTAATGTATAGACCCGCAGGTGTTGTTTTGGAGGTGCTCAGGTGAATGCGGTAAGAAAACAACGTACGGGGGTGAACTGCAACAGAGGATACACAAGCCAGGCTTATCCAGAGTGCATAATCGGCAAAAAGTAAATTAGGATAAGGAGGTATGCCCCCCGCCTTATCATAGGCAGATGATCTTACAACTGCACCTATCGGTTCTATTTTTAATTCCAATATTGCTTTTGCAAATTCGGCGGGAGAATAATGACCCTTTAACGGCTTACATGGGGTAAGTGCTTTTCCATTTTGGTCAATAAAGCGGTAATGTGAAAGATAAAGGCTTGCAGCAGGAAACCGCTCAACCAGGCCGTTCATCTCCGCTAAAAAATGTTCATCCATTACGTCATCATGCCCGATTAAAGTAATAAATTCATTTTTAGGAATGTTTTTTATTCTGCTCCAGTTTTCTTCTATAGACATCGGGTATTCGGAAGGTAAAACTGTTACCCTGCTGTCAGTAATTGTTTTCAGCCATTCAAAAGTGCCGTCTGTACTTTTGTTTTCTAAGATCAGGAGGTTAAAATGCTGGTAGGATTGAGCCAGAATGCTGGCTACACAGTTTTTAACCAAATGTCCGCCATTTCTAACAGGTAAAATAATGCTGAACTTTTGCGAAACCGGGTTGCTTTTCTCCATGTGTGATGCCTGATCAATGCTGGTAAGTAATGGTAAACTCATTTTACTCTTCTTAAATAACCACCGGGCGCAACACTGATCAGTAATTTATTGTCTATAGCATTGTCCACAACAAAAGAATCATTTTTTTCCAAAAAGCTTATTACGGAAGTATGCGGATTGTTCCCCACTCCCCAGGGTCTTTTTCTGCCAGGGAGGTAGTCATCCGGCAGGTGCTCAACAATAGTGTCAAAAACAACAATATAAGAGCCTGCTGTAACAAACGGAGCATACAGGTTTAGCTCCTGTAAAACATGCTCATGGGTATGATTGGAATCAAGACAAACTAAAATGGTATTACAATCCTTTGCTTCTTCTTTAACCTGCTCCAAAACTTCCTGATTTAACGAGGATCCCTGGATCATCTTAATCCGCCTGTACATCGGATGAGCTTCTATCTCCTTCCGGTTATGCTCCCTGATATCTATATCTATGCCTAATACACGCCCCTTGCCAAGCAGTTCCAGAATTGATGCATAGAAGATCAGTGATCCGCCGTGAGCAATTCCTGTTTCTATGATCAGGTCTGGTTTTATATCCCATATTATTTCCTGCATGGCCATCATATCCTGCGGGTATTGAATGATGGGGCGTCCCATCCAGGAGAAATTATAAGAGTAGAAGGCTTTATTCGATTCGGTATTGAAAGACTTTGCCGCGGCCAATAAGTTTTCGTTCTTTCCATTGCCGGCTACTCTTTCTATCCGCCCGTTAATAAATTCCTGAACAGGATCATTCATATAGAATTGTATTTAGTTTGGTTTTATCGCCCCAAAAATGCATGGGCTCATAATCGGGGTAGTTGTAAAAGCCGGTATTTAATTTTATAGATCTGTTTTTTTCAATCATGTAATTTTCCACAAATTGCCTCACCGTAACAGGTTCTCCGCTGCAACAGTTAATAATGCCGTTTACTTTGTGCTGCATGGCAATTGCAATGATATATTCTGCCACTTTTTCTACGGGTAAATAATCCCTGCTCTGATCACCCCGGCTCATGTTAAACGCTTCATCGTTGTTGTTCAATGCCATCTGCAACTGCGAAAGTAAGGATTTTGGGTTTTGCCCTTCCCCATACATATAAAAAAGCCGGATCCACTTTAAATGTACAGGGTAAATACTTTGTAACTGCAACAAAAACTTCCATAGTTCACTTTTAGCTACACCATAGGAGGTTGTTGGTTTAACGGGAAGGTCTTCATGCAATGCTCCTTCCTGCATGCCATATTCAAGACATGTACCCGTTACCGAAAGGTTCCTTAACCCGTTACAAATCATGTTCTGAAGGAATGCTTTATGTCGTGTAAGATTAATATCTACATGAAATGCCCCCTTAAAATCCGGTAGCCCTTCCCATGCAAGATGGATCATGATATCAGGGCGAAAAAAGAAGTCAAAATAGTTTATGTCATCGTTATAATCCGAGAGATTGAGATCTATATAGGTCACATCTCTGAACCAGCTTTTCGCTTTGGCTTTTTCCGGATTGGAAGAACTTGCTATAACGGAATGCCCTAACCGAAGTAACTGCTTCACAACATAATTGCCGATAAATCCACTGGCGCCTGTAACCAACACCTTCATTGCACTATATTATTTTTAAAGAGGGGATCGGAATAACAAATCTTCCGTTCCAATCTTTAATATATGACAATTGTTCCATAATCTCTTTTTCCAGGTTCCAGGGTAAAATTAACACATAATCCGGCTTATCTTCTTTTAATTGCACTTCAGACACCACAGGAATATGACTGGCAGGCAGCCACTTTCCCTGCTTATTGGGATTGGCGTCTACCACATAGCTAATAAGATCATTTTTAATGCCACAATAATTCAGCAGCGTATTACCCTTGGCCGCCGCTCCGTATGCCACTACCTTTTTGCCTTTCTTTCTGCTTTCAATAAGAAAACCGGTCAATTCCAGTTTAACGCTTAATGCCCTGGATTGAAACCCTTCATAGTAGGGCAACTGGTTTATTCCTTTCCTGATTTCCTTCTCCAGTAACAATGCTACATTCTCTGTAACAGTATGTATACCTCCTTGGTGCTTTGCATAAATACGCAGTGATCCCCCATGTGTAGGTAGCTCCTCCACATCAAAAAGCTCCAGTGCGGCAGATTCAAATATTTGTTTAACCGTAAAAAAAGATAAGTAAGAGAAGTGCTCGTGGTATATGGTATCAAACTGGTTATTGTTTACCAATTGCATAAGATGAGGAAACTCCATGGTTATAATACCCGTTTCCTTAAGTAGCAGTTTCATTCCTTTTACAAAATCCACTATATCGGGTACATGGGCCAGCACATTGTTGCCCAGGAGCAGATCGGCATATACCTTTTTGTTTGCAAGTTGCTGGGCTAAACGCGTTCCAAAAAAATCTATCGTGGTATCAATACCTTTTGATATTGCCACTTCCGCAGTATTAGCTGTTGGTTCTATACCTAAAACAGGTATGTGATTTTGATGAAAATATTGCAGGAGGTAGCCGTCATTGGAAGCTATTTCTATGACCCTGGATCTTTCATTTAAATGAAAGCGTTCGGTCATTAGTTCCGTATACTTTTTTGCATGTTGCAGCCAGCTTGTTGAATACGAGGAAAAGTATACATATTCATTATTGAAAATAGCATCTGATTTTTTGTATTCATCTACCTGTACTAAAAAGCAGTGATGACAGGTATATACTTTTAGCGGATAAAAAACCTCGGGCTCATTCAGTTGTTCTTTCGTAAGAAAGGAATTAGATGCAGGTGCGTTTACTAAATCTATAAATGTATGTTTTAACTCTGTTTTACAAAATCTGCATTGCATAAAATCTATAGTCCTTTAAAATTTTTATCAATGTGGGAGTGGCGCTTGTCTCTTTCCGAAACGAAGCCAGCCGGTAAGGGCCATTGTATATTTATTGCCGGGTCATTATATCGTATGCCTGATTCGGCTTCAGGAGTAAAGTATTCAGTGTGATGGTAAATCAGCTCACAGTTACCGGTAAGTGACTGAAACCCGTGGGCGAACCCCCCGGGGATGTACAGCATTTTTTTGTTTTCAGCAGAAAGCTCAATGCTGAACCATTGTAAAAAAGTAGGTGAAGCTTTCCGCAGATCAATGATCACGTCAAAAACGCTTCCCGCTATGCAGCGCACCAGCTTAGTTTCGGCGTAGGGATGTACCTGAAAATGCATTCCGCGTATGGTTGCCTGCAGAGCGGTAAAGGAATGATTCATTTGCACCCATTCTTTTTCATGCCCGATTTGCTGAAACTCTTTTTTGCAATAAAACCGTACAAACCATCCCCGTTCGTCTGTAAACGGGGTAAGATCAATTACATAACTACCCGATAATGGCGTGGGGGAGAAGATCATAGCGCAAGATAAGCTTTGATTTGTTGAAATGTAAACGCTGCTCTTTCCTGCAAAGGTTGTTTATACCAGTTAATCGTCCATTCTATTGCTGCAGAAGCATTGAGTTTTGGAAGCCACTGAAGTTCATTAATTGCCCTGTTGATATCTAGCTTTAATAATCCGGCTTCGTGAGGTTGACCAGGGGTAGACATATCCTTCCATTCGCCGCTGCCCCAAATGGTAATTGCCTTTTCAGCTAATGATTTTACGGTAAGATGATCATTGGGCAAAGGTCCAAAATTATAGGGCATGGAAAAAGCCTCATAATTTTTACTCAATAATCCTCCTAACAATAAGTAACCGGTAAGGGGTTCCATTACATATTGCCAGGGGCGAACGGCATTAGGATTCCTGAGCTCCACAGGCTTTTGCATTTGAAGTGAACGTACAATATCGGGAATAATTCTTTCTGCGCTCCAATCGCCACCGCCAATTACATTACCCGCCCGGGCACTTGCAATAGCTTTTCGGTGTGTTTCAAATTTGCCGGGATTAAAGAAAGAATGCCGGAAAGAGCTGGTTACTATTTCAGCGCAGGCTTTGCTGGCACTATACGGGTCGTATCCACCCAGCCGGTCGTCTTCTTTATATAAAATATCCTGTTCTTTGTTTTCGTATACCTTATCTGTTGTAATTACAACTATAGTGCAGGGGTGCGAAAGCCGGCTTACTGCTTCAAGCAGGTTAGCCGTGCCGGTAACATTTATTTCAAATGTTTCGGCGGGAATACTGTAGGATGCACGCACTAACGGTTGCGCCGCTAAATGAAAAACATAATCGGGCCGGAATATTTGCAGTTCATGGAAAAGCTGATCTTTATCGCGAATATCCGCGATCACATTTTCACCCAAACCGAGCGGGGAAATAAGATCAAACAAGCCGTCCTTATACCGGGGTGCAAGCGCATATCCTTTTACGATGGCACCCAGTTCCTTAAGTAAACACATCAGCCATGCACCCTTGAAACCCGTATGCCCGGTAATAAAAACTTTTTTTTGTTTATAATATCCGGAGAGCGCTGCCCGTGTTACCATTTCTTCCATTTTGCCTGGTTGCTTTTCCATAATGCTTCTAACTCCAGCTTATCGCGCATGGCATCCATACACTTCCAAAATCCTGTATGTTTGAATGCTACCAGTTCGTTATTTTCCGTGAGCTGTTCCAGCGGCTCATCTTCCCACATCATATCATTCATATCAGCATCCAAGTATTGGAATACTGCCGGCTTTAATACAAAGAAACCTGCATTGATCCATTTACTTTCATCCTTTGCTTTTTCACGAAACGATACAACTTCGCCACTGGTGTCAATATCCATGCCGCCAAAGCGGGCATCTAACTGAACGGCAGTTACCGTAGCAATTTTCTGGTGCAATTGATGATATTGTATCAATTTATTAATATCTACATCAGCTACGCCATCGCCATAAGTGAGCATAAAATCCTCATTGCCAATATAGGGCTGCACCTGCTTTAGCCGTCCTGCGGTTTTAGTAGAGCTGCCGGTTTCAATCAGGGTAACTTTAAACGCTTCACTGTGCGAACCCAGCACTTCCATTTTGTTATTGGCAATGTCAATAGTAATATCAGAATTGTGCAGAAAATAGTTCATGAAATACTCCTTGATCACGTATCCTTTATAGCCAAGGCAAATAATAAAATCATTAAATCCATAATGACTGTATATCTTCATGATATGCCACAGAATAGGCTTCCCGCCAATTTCTACCATTGGCTTCGGGCGTGTATCTGTTTCTTCAGCCAGCCTTGTTCCCAGTCCCCCGGCAAATATTACAACTTTCATATAATTATAAGATTGCGCAAAGTTAAATATTTATACGCATTACCTATAGCCAATTTAGGACTGTGCAAAAAGAGAGTTTATTACTGGAATTTCTGTGTACCCAATATCAATGAAACAGTTCCTATAATCTCTTTTGCGCAATTATCAATATAGCTGTTGATTTAAAAGGGAATTGGGTAGTATCATTTTTGAAGAAATTTTTTACCAGGAACCGTTTCAGCTTACTTTCCTTTAATACATCCATAGGAGCTGTTATATAATTGGTTTGCAGTATTTCAAAGCCATTGCGCTCCAGCAGGGTAGTGATCCTTTTTTTGGTATAAATTCTCGCATTGGCCCATCGCTCATGCAGGAACTTCGGCAGCCACGAAAAGAAGGGCACCCTGTTCCACGGCAACAGGGGTAGCCTGGCGCCATGCGTTTCAAATATCCACCATTTGTTGGGCACGGAAATTGCCATCAGTCCATCGTCCTTCAAAAGTCTGCGGTATATGGCTACATTGTTCTCGTCGCGCAAATGCTCAATTACCTCGAAACTGGTAATGCGGTCAAACTGCTGTGGCAACGGCGATATATCGGTTTCGATATCTACATTTTGAAAACGGCAGTTGGTAATCTTGTTTTGTGTTAAATATTGATTGATGTCCTGTTCGTAATCATTTACAATATCAATACCTACACATGATTTCATTTTTTTCGACAGCAGGAATATAGACGCGCCGTTGCCACACCCTATATCAAGATGTGTATATTGCTTCCCGGTAAACCCGGTGTATTGTTCCAGCAGGCTGATGCGGCGGCCAACGATCTTATCCGTTATATCGGCCGGCCTGCCCAGGTAATGCTCCCCGGTAAATAATTCGTCCGGAACCCTTTCTTTATATTGCATTGAATAATCCTTTGGAATATCAAAAGTAAACATTGCGCCGCTGATCAGGTTATCGAAAGCATATGTTGATAGGCTTTTTGTACAATATTGCCCCAGTAAAAATGTTCGTAAAAATCTGTCGGAATATCTTTTTTCAGCAATGCCAAAGATTGTTGAATGGCTTCAAAAAGTGCTGTGCTGTCTCCATCAGGCACAACGATCAGCTTTCCGCCGGTTAATTCGGCCGGAACGCCAAAGGCGCCGCTGGAAAAGGATACAGCCGAACTATTGCCAGCCAAAGCTTCCACTAATTTTGTTTTTATACCTCCTCCTTCGCTGATGGGATTCATAAAAATATCCGCCGCTTTAAAATAAGTATCAATATCTTTTACAAAACCGGCATAAATGACATTTTTATTTTTGTATGCTTTAAGGTTGTTGTAGCGTTCGGGCAGGTGATTGCCGCAGATCAATATGGTATAGGTTATCCCGTTTTGTTGCAACAGGGGATTAATCTCATTCAAAATAATATCCAAACCCTTTAAATTGGGCTGGTAGTATAAAGTGCCGGTATAAAATAACAGCAGGTCTGCAGGATCAATATGGTGCGTGGTGCAGACGGCTGTACGGGCAATTTTTTTTTCCTGCGGGGTAGGAGGGGTATTAAAGTTTATGCCATAAGTAATAACAGTACATTTTTTTTGCTCTAATTTAAAATGAGCAACAGCATAATCCATGTCTTCCCGCGTGATAAAGAAGTTCATGTTTGCCTGGCGATGCACTGCTTTTTCATATAACCATAACAGGCGCCACCACCATTTGCCAAAGCTTTTAAATCGTAATGCTTCAATATTGTGCGAATGTATGATCAGTTTTATACCCAGTAATTTTTGCAAAGCAATACCCAGCCACCCGTAATAAGGATGTTCTAAAATAATATGGGTTATTTTTTTTTGGAGGAGGAGCTTTCTTAAAGTGAAGAAATAAAAGGGATTGATATAACGAATGATACTGTTAGACAGAAGCGGAAGTATTTCATATCCGGACTTCTCAGGTACTTCCACTTTTTTTACAGTAACGCAGCTCAGATTTACGAGTTCCGAAAGATAGTTATTAAATATGCTGATATTCTTTTCGCCGCCCATTAAGGCAGGCAGAAAACGATAAGAAACAATACTTAATACATTGATCATTAACTATGGCACTATTAAACAGTGAATCTTTTTCTGTCTCTCCATAAAGATAATACACCTCCTGCCAGTGCAAGAAAGAACAGGCTGTTGCCCAAATAAATCAGTTTCTGTCCTTTGGAATAGGAAGCCGGCTCAAACTTAAACACGATTTCATGTTTACCGGCCGGCACAGGCATTCCTCTTAAAACGTAATTTACTTTCGCATAATCCGTTTTCCTGCCGTCTATATAAGCGTTCCATCCCGCAGGATAATATATTTCACTGAATACGGCAAACTGGTTGGTAGCGGATTGCGTGGCATATTTTATTTCGTCATTATCATAACTCACTAATTGTATGGTAGCCGAAGAGTCGGGTGCAGGATCAGCGCCGGTTATTGGTTTGAAGCTGCTATCAACAATCACCGTATCCTTTGGTCCAAACTGGTCCAGCGCCTTTATTTCTTCTACAGGACCGTTTACATATTGAATATGCTTAATAAACCATGCCGCTCCCAGTGCTTCGTCATTTTTATGCACTGCAGGCGCCTGCTGCTGTTGGGATGGAACAATAAAATAACGGGTATCCAGCATGTTCAGCACATCCATGTTCAATGATTCTTTCGACAACTGCGTTTCTATCAGATCCTGGTATATGCGCAGCTTGGCCGCGTGGTATCCGCCAATGGAACGGTGGAAATATGCAGTGATGGCATCGCTGAACCGGTCGCCCGATAAATGGTATACCCTGTAATGCAGGTCTTTGTCCTGCAAAATCTGCGTATCGGCTGCTGTTGGTGTAAAATTTTCCGACAGGTAACTGTCTTTATCCATATAATGGTCGGCATTCAGGTATTTGCTGTCTACCACCAGCAGGTCAATCATATTGATCACCGTAAAAATAATAACCGCAACCAAAGGTTTAATGATATTCTTGAGATATAAATACAAGAGTCCGATCACCAGCCCGGAAAATAACAGCGCACGGAAAATACCGCTGCTGAACATATCTTTTCTTTCTGCTTTTAAAGCATTCACGATCATGCGGCCGATTTCCGTATTGCCATCCTGCGGATTGGTATAGGCCTGCACAATACGGGAATCGAAAGCGCTGCTGAAATCATTAAAGAAATAAATGAGTAAAGTAATGCCGAATATAGCGCCTAAAGAATATAAAATAGTTTTAAAAGACGCTTTCAACTGCTCCTTGCCGTTAGCCGTAAAAAAAATACGCTGCAAACCCCAAACGGCCAGCAAGGGCAACAGCATTTGAGGAATAACCAATGCCATATTGGGGGAACGGAATTTGTTGTACAGCGGGAAATAATCCAGCAAAAATGAATTGAAAGCAGAAAAATTTCTTCCCCAGGCCATAAAAATCGAAAAAACAGTAGCGGCAAGTATCCACCATTTAACAGGGTTTTTTATCAGCACAAGTCCTGTAACGGCAAGGAAGCAAATAATCGCTCCAAAATAAATAGTACCGGCAGTGCCCTCTTCTATTCCGCCCCAGTAACGCGGGAGGGAGTAGGCGAGTTGAACGGCGTTATTTTCGGGTATATTTTTTTCTGTAAGCGCGGTTACCAATTTGGAGTTTTCATCGAAATGATCTGAAGAACTGCTGCCAAATATATCGGGTATAAAAAAAGTAAGTATTTCGCTTTTGCCTATGCTGTAGCTGAAAGCATAATCTTTATCTAATCCTTTTGTATCTACTTTTTTTATTTCCGGTCCGGATGTTTCAAGAGTTTTTCCGCCCCGCATCGTATACTTTGCATATTCGGCGGTAGTAAGTAAACTCATGGCCGAGTTGGCAAGTGCCGCACAGCCGGCAACTGCAGCCAGGGCAAGCGATATAGCCAGGTGTTTCCAGTCTTTCGCTTTAATCCATTGTACAATATAACCAAGGGTGATAATGCCCGCAGTAATAAAAAAGTAATAGCTGATCTGGGGATGATTAAACGCTATTTCCCAGGTGGCGAATATGGCGGTAACAGCAAGTCCCAACAAATACTTTTTTTGATAGATCAGCAATAACCCCGCCAGCACGCCCGGCATATAGGCTATTGCCCACATCTTACTTTCATGTCCTACTGCTATTAAAATAGGATTGTAACTGGCATATGCAAAAGCAAGACTGCCCATGATACCCAGAACCGGTTTTATATTCACAACGCAGCACAGGATATAAAAGCACAGGCAGGCAAGAAAAAAGAAATTAATAGGCTTGGGTAATCCTAATGTAAGTATGCTATGAAAGTTTGGTAAAAAAGAATGGGCTTCCATAGCTACCTGGTAATTGGGCATGCCGCTGAACAGGTGGGTATTCCATAGGGGAAAATGTCCATGCTCCTTTTTATATTCAAAAGAATTGTGCGACATACCTTCCCAATGTACAATATCACTCTGCTGCAGCACTTTTCCTTCTAACGCAGGCCGGCAATATATGACCGACACCACCAGAAAAATACCAATGGCTACCAGGTGAGGTACAAGCGCTTTAAAATTAATTTTTTTCACTTTCAGATATTTTATTACTGATGATCATCAGGGCCGCCAAAGCAAAACTTCCCGCGAAAAGAATTTCAAATTTAAGGCGGCAAATTAACGTTATTTTTAATCTTCCCTTTAATTTTAACGCATAATATGATACAGCAAATACTGAAAGACCGGCCAACTAAACTATTTATAGGCTTTGCGGCTTTTTTTGTGGCCAATGCGCTGATCGCAGAATGTATAGGTGGTAAAATCTTTTCATTGGAAAAGCTATTCGGTTTCGATCCGGTTAATCTTACACTTTTCGGTGAGAGCGGGTTATCGTTTAGCCTTACCTGCGGTGTGCTGTTATGGCCTTTGGAATTTGTGATGACCGATATTGTAAATGAGTACTACGGCCCCAAAGCGGTAAAAAGGATCAGCTATACTGCAGTTGCATTAATATCCTATGCTTTTATCATGTTTTATGCCAGCATCCATATTCCGTATGCCGACT
Source organism: uncultured Terrimonas sp. (assembly GCA_964450515.1). Classification (GTDB taxonomy): domain Bacteria; phylum Bacteroidota; class Bacteroidia; order Chitinophagales; family Chitinophagaceae; genus Agriterribacter. The sequence continues at coordinate 17,998 of CAYVEI010000059.1, forward strand.
GGTGGCCGGCATCAAAAGCAAGCGACGGGATACCCGATCTGCAGGTAGCCTTTAACGGCATATTCGGGCAGGGAATGTGGATCATTGTGGGAAGCTTGGTGGCCTTTTTGGTGAGCCAGTTGGTAGATGTAGCCGTGTTTCAGCGCATCAAAAAAGCAACGGGTGAAAAGAAAGTTTGGCTGAGGGCTACCGGGTCTACACTGGTATCTCAGCTCATTGACAGTTTTATAGTGCTGGCCATTGCCTTTAAACTGGGCAGTAACTGGACGTGGGCGCAGGTAATTGCAGTGGGCTGTGTAAACTATATGTATAAATTTACTATAGCTATTCTTTTAACGCCGCTTATTTACTTTGCTGAAGCCAGGATCGAAAAATATGTGGGTAAGGAAACGGCGATGCGAATGAAGCAGGCGGCGATGGAAAGATAATGTGGGAAATGGGATAATTTGAAAATGTGGGAAATGGGATCAGCAGAACCCATGAAGTTTGCGGGACGGGAACGGCCGGGTGGGAAACCTCATAGGTTTAAAGAACGGCAGGCTGCTGTAATAATGTTGCAATTTGAGAAGAATGTGATTATGCAGAAATGTGATTCGTACCTGCGGGGTGAGAATGAAACTGGTAAGGATGAAAATCCGGATTTTAAGGAGATTTTTTCAAATCTTAAATTTCAAATTTCAAATTGTTTACTATGTTCAACCTCAGGGTTTACGGTATACTTACAAATGAAAGGAAACAGGTGCTGGTAAGCGATGAATTTATCCGGGGCAGCTATTATACCAAGTTCCCGGGTGGCGGCCTCGAATTTGGCGAGGGCACTAGGGATTGTCTGAAGCGTGAATTTATGGAAGAAATGGATCTTCAAATAAAAGTAACCGGCCATATTTACACAACAGACTTTTTCCAGATGTCGGCATTTACCCCTGATCAGCAAATTATTTCCATCTATTATTTTGTTGAGCCGTTGGCAGACATTACTGTTCCGCTACGATCCAAACCTTTTGATTTTGACGGGCGGCAGATGAAGGTATATGAACAAACCGGTGAAACGGAAACTTTCCGGTTTGTTAACTGGAATGATTTTTCTGAAGAATGCGTAACACTGCCCATAGATAAGGTGGTGGCAGGGATGGTGAAAAGTGGTAAGTGGTAAGGTGTTAGAACCATTTCTTCTTCAGAAAATAAGCGCCCATAATAATAGAAACAGAGAGGGCTAATATAATGGGAATATAAAATGCGTGAGGCTGATGCTGGTAGGGGATGGGCACATTCATGCCGTAAATACTGGCTATCAGCACAGGGAACTGTAAAATGATGGTAATAGAGGTGAGCCGCTTTAATACGAAGTTTTGATTATTGGAAATAATGCTCGCAAAAGCATCTAAAGTAGCGCTGAGAATATTGGTATAGATATTGGCCATTTCAAGCGCCTGCGAAGTATCAACCACCAGGTCATCCAGCTCTTCTTTTTCCTCTTCATTCAGGCCAAGAAAATTTGTTCTAACTAATTTCATCAGCAGCATTTCGTTGGAACGTAGTGCGGTAACAAAATATACCAGGCTTTTTTGTATGCGCATCAGATCCAGGAGCTCCTCGTTTCTGTTAGAAGCATACAACTGCTGTTCCAGTATATTCCTGCGGTGGTTGATTTCCTTAAGATATTCCATATAGGTTTGTGTGATCTTCTCAAAGATCTTAACCACCATCATGTTTTTTTTATCGGCGTGCCTGTTCTGAAACGTATTCAGGAATTTTTTAATAGCTCCGTTCTCAAAAGAATTTACGGTTACAATCTGGTTATGGGTAAGAATAATGCAGATAGGTATAGTAATATAAAAGGAATCGCTTTCATTGAACGAATTATTTTCCGTAGGCGTTTTGATTACGATCAGCCTCACATTGTCTTCCAGCTCAAATCTTGAGCGCTCATCAATGTCTAAGGAATCCTGTAAAAATTCTATCGGTATTTCCAGTGCTTCCGACACTTCTGCAAATTCTTCATGCTTCAGTGGCGGCAAAATATTCACCCAGGTTTCATTATCCGCCTTTTCTATTGCGGTAGTTACCCCGTTGATATTTTTGAAGTATTGAATCATTGCGGCGCAAAGGTAGGGGTATTATAATTTGAGATTTAAAATTTGAAATTTATACCACGGGATCATCTACCGCGCCTGTTCAGTGGGGCAGGCATTTCCACATTCCCCACATTTGTATGCAGTCAGACGCTCCTGCGTTGCTTACCAACCGTTTTCTTCATTTTCAAATTTTCAAATTTCCCACATTTTCACATTTATTATATCCCAATCTCTCCTTTAAATACGAATTCGGCGGGGCCGCAAAGCCAGATATTGCTATAATGTTTTTCTTCCGACAGGTTAAACTCCACGCTCAGCTTTCCTCCTTTGGTTTCCACGGCAATTTCATTAAAGCTGTTTTCATGGTGTGCCGAAACCAATGCAGCAGCCGTTACACCGGTACCGCAGCTTAATGTTTCGTTTTCAACCCCCCGTTCATACGTACGCACAAAAATGCTATGATCATCTAATGCTTCCACAAAATTCACATTAATCCCCTCCGCTGCAAAACCATCGCTGTACCTTATTTTTCTGCCTTCTTCGTTTACATTTATTTTCTGCAGATTTTGTACAAACTGCACATAATGCGGAGAGCCCGTATTCAGAATGAAGTGATCTTTCATATCGGTGGTTTCCTGAACATCCTTCATCTTTAAACGAACGATGCCCTGAACGTCTATCTCCGCTTCATGCGGGCCGTCGGTGGCAATAAAATGATAGGTGGTTTTTTTTATGCCGGAATCAAATGCAAATTTTACCAGGCATCGCCCGCCATTTCCACACATGCTGCCTTCTTTTCCATCGGCGTTATAATATACCATTTCAAAATCATACTCGTTGTGTTTGTTCAGCAGCATGAGCCCGTCTGCACCTATACCAAACCTCCTGTGGCACAAAAAATTTACCTGTGCTGTAGTCAGCAAAGCATAAGCATTGTCGCGGTTGTCCAATATAATAAAATCGTTTCCTGTTCCCTGGTATTTGTAAAAATGTATATCCATCTCCTGCTTTTATAGTGCAAAGTTATTGCCTCATCGCGTTAAATGATCAAATAAGTTAAATGTGCTCATGATTATACTATCTGTGCTTTTACCATTTACATGCCTGCAATAATGTTAAGCGCTTTTTGAATGAGCCGGTCAACGGCTCCATTGGCGTCTTTGCTGAATTGTTTGCTGATGCGGTTAGCTATAATGGCGCTAAGACTCAGGCAATGATGTCCCAAAAGCTTTCCCATGCCATAAATACCGGCTGTTTCCATTTCAAAATTGCATATCCGGTGGGTGCCAAAGCTAAAGGCCGATAATCTGTCTATAAAAGCCGGGTTGCTTAACCCCAGTCGCAGAATTCTTCCCTGCGGGCCGTAAAAACCCGGGCAGGTTACGGTAATACCCTGGTGAAAACCTTCAACGAAATGCTTGAGGAGACCTACGCTGGCACTGCTAATATATGGAGATGCCGTATGGTTATGCAACTGGATTTGTGTAATAAAAGACTGGATGAGCTGATTCTCTTCGTCATTATTTTCATTGCGGTAAAAATGCAATAGGTTATCTGTCCCGATTCCGTGTGTGCTGGCAACATAATGATCAACAGAAATGTCTTCCTGTAAAGACCCGGCAGTGCCAATCCGTATAACCTGCAAAGTGGTAAGTGTTGATTTCACTGTTCTGGTGGCCAGATCAATATTAACCAGTGCATCAAGTTCATTCATTACAATATCAATATTGTCGGTTCCAATACCTGTTGATATAACGGAAAGCCTTTTATTGCCTATGCGCCCGGTATGGGTAACAAATTCGCGGTGCTGGCATTTGCATTCTATTTCGTCAAAATATTGGCTTACTTCTTTCACTCTCCCGGGATCGCCAACTGTTATAATAATGCCGGCTAACTCTTCGGGCAGCAGATCTAAATGGTAAACAGCTCCGCGGTTATTGAGAATTAGTTCCGATTCAGCGATATATTGCATGTGTAAGATCGTTGTTGTTCATAAAAATATCTTATTTTCGCAACCCGGAAAAAAGAGATAAAAAGGTCCTGTGGCCGAGTGGCTAGGCAGAGCTCTGCAAAAGCTCGTACAGCGGTTCGAATCCGCTCGGGACCTCCAAAGCAAATCGGCCTCAGCAATGAGGCCGATTTGCTTACATTGCTTTCCATTCTTTTATATGGTTGCCTTTGCAGCGGCAGTATGGCGTACCGGAACAGCCTTTGCCGGCGGTACTACATTATAAAAAATAAACATACCATTGGGCAAATCCCTTCAGGTGGCTTTTGGGAATACATTAATAAAAACAAATACTTTGATGGCGCGGACCCTACTTTTACTGTAGTGGAAGAAAACTTACATAGCACTCAAAAGCTGGGGTATAGTTTGTGAATACGGTCAATCCATTCCTGGATCCCCGCATTTGTTATGTCGTTGGTGCTGAAATTGGCAAGACTAAAGCGGATGGTACGGTTTCTGGCATTGGATATAAAAATAAAATTGCCGCCGGCATAAATAGTGTAGGTTTCTAAGCCGGGTGGAGAAGGCAGCTTTTTAAAATTGATGGTATTGGTCAATGCTTCAAAATCTGTCAATACACTAATGTTATTCATAATGGCAAAAATACGTGAAAAAATCAGAAGCCGGAGAAGCATTCATTACATTTTTGCTTTTCCATCAATAATTCTTACATACGTTGTGCATTTCTTAACATAATTGTACGTAGCTTTAAAGGAGTTGTTAATACAGTCAATCGTTTTCCCGGCCAGTTCAAGAACTCGTTTTTTCCTCCGGCATGTTTCCCAAAAAATAATTCCTGTATTTCTTCAAGCTACCTTCTGATTGATTGGGAACAAAATCAAATGTTATGACTATACTTATTTTTTTTGTATCACTGTGGTACATGTCCTTGTTTACACAAACATTTTTTCAGCACCGTTATGCTGCGCATGCTGCGTTTAAGATGAGTAAATTCTGGGAAAGATTTTTTTTCATTTTTACTTACCTCATGCAGGGATCTTCTTATTCATGTCCGCGTTCCTATGCCGTAATGCACAGGATGCATCATGCTTACACCGACACGGAAAAGGATCCGCACTCGCCAAAATTTTCATCGAATATCTTTTCAATGATGTGGCGTACCCGGAATATTTATGTTGGGATACTTAAGGGAACACTGCCTGTGGAACCGAGGTTTACCAAGAACCTTCCCAGATGGAATGGTTTTGATAAGTGGGCCAATTCTACTGCCTCAAAAATTTTATGGATATTGCTTTATATTAGTTTCTTTATCATTTTTGCTTCCTCGCCATGGTGGTTTTTATTGCTTCCCGTAGTAATTACGATGTGTGCTTTTCATGGTGCAATTATTAATTGGTTCGCCCATAAATACGGATATATAAACTTCAGGCTAAAAAACACTTCGCACAATTTATTTTCGGTTGATGTTTTAATGCTGGGAGAGTCGTATCATAACAACCATCACAAAAATCCGTCTTCCATTAATTTTGGCAAACGCTGGCATGAAGTGGATCCTGTTTACCCGGTTATGCTTTTTTTTAAATGGCTGGGTATTATCCGTTTTAATAAACCTTATTCTTCAAAGGGAATTATCCATCAGGATAAAATGGCCAATGATTGAAACACTTCTTCAGGGATGGCATCCGTGGAAGAACTGTTAGGGTTAAAATAGCAGGGCATACATGGAAACACTAAGTGAACAAAATTGGCCGGTTAAAACGCATAGTATTTATTTAATTATTTACATTTGGATTATAATATGCTGCTATGAAAAGCGTAATCGCTGCTTTTTGTTGTGTGATGCTGAGTTGCGCCCAAATCTTAGCCCAGCCGGTATGTGGCTTCGACCAGTCTAATGATGCCCTGCGCGAGGCAGACCCCGCCTATAAGCTCCGCATAACGTTAAATGAACAAAAGATTGAACAGCTTATTCAGCAAAGAAAAGCCGCAAAGGATTATCAGAAAAAAGAAACGGGCATTTTTACCATTCCCATAGTAGTGCATGTGTTGCATACCGGCGAACCGGTTGGTACGCCTCTTAATCCTTCCGATGAACAGATACTTGAGGCAATTGATTATTTGAACGCTGTATATAATGGCACAGATGCTTCTCTTACTCCGGCGGGTATCAATGCCGCCGGCGACCTGGGCTTACGTTTTGTTTTGGCCAAAAGAGACCCGGACTGTAATCCAACAACAGGTATTCACCGGGTTAATATGTCATCCAATGCCGCGTATGTGGCCAATGGCGCCAGCAGTGGTAATACTAGCGAGGACATTGCTATGAAAGCCCCCGTAGTATGGAACCGGACGCAATATTATAATATTTATATAGTCAATAAAATTAACGGGCAGGACGGAACTACGGGCCAGTTTGTTGCCGGGTACGCTTATTTCCCTACTTCCAGCGTGGTAGATGGTACGGTAATGCTGGCTACGCAAATGAAGGCGGGCTCTAAAACACTTTCGCATGAAATAGGGCATGCTTTTAATCTTTATCACCCTTTTGAAGGCTCTACCAATAAGAGCAAATGCCCTGCAGGCCAGGGCGATCATGTTGACGATACAGACCCTATTACCTTTAATGCGAGTGCTTCAGGAGTAGTTGATTTTACCTGCCGTACGGGTAATAATGCCTGTATTGATCAGCCTTATAATATCCGTACGGAAAGTAATTTCATGAATTATAC
>CAYVEI010000060.1:0-19458 GCA_964450515.1 uncultured Terrimonas sp.
ACAGCCCAGGAAGTTATGGCAAAGGCTGCCATAGTAAATAACAGTTTCTTCATATTTAATGGTTTATGTTTTTTAATAATTGTACGCTTGCATTGGCAGGAGCGGGGTCGGCAGGCGTTTCCCAAACTTCTCCTTTAATATACAGTAGTTTAGTTTTTCCTGAATGATAAAAAATGGTTATCGGTTTTTCAAATTTCCCTTTGGCGGCTGCATTATACCCTACCGTAATTTTTTTTGCTGCCCCGGGTGCAATCGGGTCGTGGCTCCATTCGGGAGTGGTGCAACCGCAGGATGCCTGAACGTTTTCAATTTGAAGGGGCTCTTTTCCCGTGTTTACTACTTCAAAGATATGGGTTACCGGTTTTCCCTGTTGAATTTTTCCAAAATCGTAGCGGGTTTCTTTGAGCAGCAAAACATCCTTAACTGCTGCCTCGGCGGCGTTGTTCTGTGCCTGTACTGCAGATGCTAAACCCAGTATAAATAACAGTGTATAAAGTTTTTGCATTGTCATTCCCTTTTAGCTGTGTTTGCTACAACGTTCATGCAAACTTACATATTGTTAGGCAGGAACGTTAAAATTACGCCTTAACCTGCATTTTTTTAACAAGCTTCTTACTTAACTTGTGGTTTACATTTCCATTGCTATTTTTGATCAAATTTAACCATAATGAGATATCTCCTTATCCTGTTCGTACTGGGTGTATGTAGTAAACAAAGTATTGCCCAGGGTGATACGGCAAAAACTACCCCATTGTACGCGCAATATCCTTTACCCCAGTTTTCTATTTTGCTTACCGATAGCGTAACCTGGTATACCAAAAACGATCTGCCAAGGAAAAAGAAAACGCTGATCATGTTGTTCAGCCCCGACTGCGAACACTGTAAACATGAAACCGAATTAATTAAAAAAAATATCAGCCGGTTCAGCGGCACACAAATTGTAATGGTTACGCCTATGCCTTTTCATAAAATGCAGGAGTTTTATGAACATTTTGAGCTGCATAAGTTTAAAAACATTACCGTAGGACGCGATCCGAAATTCTTCTTCAGCAATTACTTCAAGGTGCATTACCTGCCCTTTTTAGCTATTTACGATAAAAATTACAAGTTGCTGAAAACTTTTGAAGGTTCTACCAAATGGGAAGACCTGGTGAAATATCTGTAATAAGCTACTGGTGCTGTGTTAATCGTAAGATAACAGGTGTTACACCTGAAATGCCGGTATTTCTGCTTTCCCTTCCAACAAATAAGACATACCACAATATCCTTGGCAACCCTGTGATCAGGGGCGTGTTTTGTGCTTTCACAGCTTAACATTCAGCCAAATACCTTTATTTTGCTGAATAATATTCTTCATTTATTAAATACACTCACTAATGAAAGTAACTGTAGTAGGCGCCGGATCAGTTGGCGCAACCTGTGCTGATAATATTGCCCGGGCAGCACTTTGCGAAGAGCTGGTTTTGCTGGATATTAAAGAAGGACTGGCTGAAGGAAAGGCAATGGATATGATGCAAACCGCCGCGTTATTGAATTTTGATACAAAAATTACCGGCAGCACCGCCGATTATGCTAAAACAAAAGGCAGCGATGTTGTGGTGATTACCTCTGGTATTCCGCGCAAGCCCGGTATGACGCGTGAAGAGCTGATTGGCATTAATGCCGGTATTGTTAAGAGCGTTACCAATAATATACTTCAGCATTCGCCCGATGCGGTGATCATTATTATAAGTAATCCAATGGATACGATGACCTATTTGGCCTTAAAATCGAGTGGGGTACCCAAAAATCAAATCATTGGCTTAGGAGGCATATTAGACAGCTCAAGATTCAAGTATTACCTGAGCCAGGCCCTGCCTGCTTCGCCTAACGATATACAGGCGGTGGTTATAGGCGGCCATGGCGATACAACTATGATCCCGCTTACCCGCCTGGCTACCTACCAGGGCGTGCCGGTAAGCGCTTATGCCAGCACCGAAACCCTTAAAAAAGTGGCTGCAGATACGATGGTGGGTGGTGCAACACTTACCCGGCTGATCGGCACTTCGGCCTGGTATGCTCCGGGAGCTTCAGGCGCCGATATGGTAAGGGCTATCGTGAGGGATGAAAAGCGGCTGATACCCTGCTCCGTGTACCTTGAAGGAGAATACGGACAAAAAGATATTTGCATGGGGGTTCCCGTAACGATAGGAAGAAAGGGCTGGGAGAAAATTATTGACTTCAATTTGAATGATGAAGAGAAAGCCCTGTTCAGTAAATCGGCCGATGCGGTACGTAATATGAATAATGTTTTGAATACATTGTAAACCAACCTGTGTTTTATTAGCAAAAGTCTCCTGTGAAACCTGTTATATAATATAGCGTGGAGCATAGGGGGCTTTGTTGTGATACCGGCTATTCCAGGTTGAAGCATAGTATAATGCTGTTTGTAATAGCATTTTTTTACCATGCCATTTCTGGTTATATTTAAGTTTTCCAATACCTTTTGCAACCTTTAGCACTCATTCTGTATCCTAAACTGTATCCGGTAAACTTAAATCAATGCGTATGAAGCTGATTTTACTTTTTACATTCGCTACCCTTTCCCTGTTCGCTTACACACAGGTTCCTTTTAACAGGAATCCGCAGCTCAATCAAACCTTATCGCCCTACTCCAATGAACGTATCAATCCGGCAAAAAACCTGAAGATCAATCCCCTGTTTAACTGGCATCTGAACCCTTATTCCAATGCTGCTATCAACCCCGGAAGCAACGCGTTGATCAATCCCCGGCTGAACACAAAGGTTAATCCCCACTATAATGAACTCCTGAATCCCCTGCGTTCCCTGAGTTTGAACCCATTAATGAATGGTAACTGGGTAGGCTATTATTTGTTTGATAAAGAAGGCAATCACCTGGGCTATTATGTGCGGGGTGATCAGTTAGTGATGCTGTGTTTTGACCTGAATGGAAAATGGACCGGCTATATGGTTCAAACAGACAATAAAACTTACAATTGCTTTGATTTGAACGATGAATGGACCGGTATGTTTGCCTGTACAGACTCCGACAGTGGTGTTAACCTGTTCAATAAGGAAGGTGAATGGACTGGCGACTATGCCCGGTAATATCAGGGTTTCTTTCCCCATAGTTGCGTTTTGCATGGTGGTATATGCCGAAAAGCAGGCAAACCTGTTGATGTAAGGTAGATTTCTGCAAACGATGTAGCGCCTTTGTTGATGGTACGGGATGAATTGGATAATTTTAATGGGCAACATTCATCCTGTAATCCTGCACTATGCTAAAGTATCTGAATTCACCTTTAAAGGCAACAGGCAGCCTGCTTATGCTGGCTGGAATTTGTATCGCCATATTTACATTTGAACAATTCCTTTTTCTGGGGCTATCCGTTATTTCTTTGGGTGTGCTCATCCAGGTAACTGCAGGGCTGCTTTTTAAACCGCCTGTAAAGCGGGGTTATAAAAGATGGGGAGAAATAGCGCTGGTATTTTTTATTCTTGCATTTTGCACCGTGCTGCTGCTGGATTACCTGGGTATTATAAAAATAGTTTTATAGCCGGTTACTCAGATCATACTTTTTACTTTATCGGCTATGGCGGCCACATCCTGCAAATGCATGCATTTGAAATGTTTTTTGGGGCAGCTTTTGGTACCATAATTAGAGCAGGGCTGGCAGGGCAGAGCGGGAACAATAAAATTAGTATGCTTTTGGGCTGACCCGCTGCCGTAATAGGGTTCCACATCCAATTTGGGTGAAGTGCCGCCCCATACAGCCAGTACCGGTTTTTGAAAAGCGCAGGCAATATACTGCAGTCCGGTATCGTGCGAAATTACCAGCTTGGCCTTCCGGGTAATATCGGCCGATTCATTGAGCGAAAACTTGCCGCAGGCGTTATATATTTTTACCGGGTCAACAGCAGCTATGGCTGTTCCTTCCGGTATGTCTTCTTTTCCACCCAGCAACACCACGGGGTGCTGTATTGCCAGGCAAAGCTCCTGTAATTTATATACCGGCAGCTTTTTTGTATAATAAGAGCCGCCGATCACAATTGCGATATAACCCATTTGATGCGACAAAGGCAGTTCGGTTATTTCAATTTCTTCTTCTTTGGGTATAAAATAGTCCAATCCCTTTCCATCGTCTTTTACACCGAGGGGCAGCAACGCATTAAGGCTTCGCTGCGAAATATGAATGCCGGGCATGGTATTGATGCCCAGTTTGGTTAGCAGCAATTTTTGTATGCTGAGCTTCCGGTAGCTCAGCCACCTCGTTTTCATATCTGTTTCGAGGTATATGCGCAGTGTGCGCCAGTTTTTATGCAGGTCAATAATACAATCGTATTCTTCCGCCCGGATATCCCTGATCGTTTGACGGATATCTTTATCAAAATAATAAAACCTGTCTATATAAGGATTGGCAATGGTAACCGTTTTAAATTTTGCCCTGGTCAGAAAATGCACTTCCGCACCGGGTAGCTGTTGCTTGAGGCAGCGGATAGCGGGAGTGGTTAATACAATATCGCCGATGGAAGAAAAACGAATGATTAGAAATTTCATGGATGCCGGGGTGGTTAGTTATCGGTTAATTGATTGGTCCATTTGCCAGGATAACAAGCTTTGCTGTATTTATAACCCAATAGACTGATGGCTACTCCTCCACATAATTCAGATCCTTACCAAAGGTTTCTTTTGTGAGGATAATAGCCGCCGTACCAATAGCCATAATGATAAGGGCAGATATCCATCCGCCGGTATAAAAGCTGGTTACATTGCGCAATCCCTGGAACAGGGGAAGAATAAAGATCGCCAGCATTCCCCTGATCATATTGGGTATGGTGGTAGCCGCAGTTGCCCTTATATTGGTGCCAAACTGTTCTGCCCCCATCGTAACAAATATAGCCCAGAACCCGGTACCAAAGCCAAGCCCTGCACATATCCAGTACATTCGTGCCGCCGTGCCGTTCCATTGAGTAGTAAAATACAGGAGCATAAAAAAGGCTGTAATAATATAAAAAACATACAGCGCTTTTTTCCGGCTTTTGAACCACTGGCTTACAAACCCAATAATAATATCTCCCAGCGAAATAGCCACATACGCAAACATGATTGATTTGCCGGGATCAATTTTTTCAGTAATACCCATATGTTTGCCAAACTCGCTCGAAAATGTAACCAGCACACCAATAACAAACCAGGTTGGCAGGCCTATCAGTATAGCAACAATGTATTTTTTAAACCGCTCTGCATTATTGAAGAACATGAGCAAATTGCCCCTTTTTACATTCATTTTTTTAACCTCGTGGAACATGCCCGATTCAAAAACGGATATTCGCAGTATCAACAACAAAAGGCCTAATCCCCCGCCAATAAAATAGCAGGTACGCCAGTGAAAGTTTTCCTTGATAAAAAATGCCGCTACGGCGCCTGTTAGGCCCAGCCCCGCAACCATTGAAGTGGCAATACCTCTTTTTTCTTTAGAAGTGAGCTCCGATACCAGCGTAATGCCCGCGCCCAGTTCTCCTGCCAACCCTAATCCGGCAATAAACCGTATCCATTTGTACTGGTCAACTGTTTGTACAAAGCCATTGGCGATATTGGCCAGGGAGTATAAAATAATAGAACCGAACAGTACGCTGATCCTTCCTTTTTTATCGCCCATTACCCCCCATATAATGCCGCCAAGCAGCAACCCCCACATCTGCCATTGCAAAATGGTTTCCCCATCGGTTAGCAGTGCTGCTTCGGAAAGTCCCAGGTCTATCAGGCTTTCAATTCTAATGATACCAAAAAGCAGCAAATCGTAAATATCAACAAAATAACCCAGCGCCGCTACGATTACGGCGATATTAAAAATTGCGTTTTTGGGCTGGGGCATGAGCTCTTGGGTTTAAGCGGTTGCTTTCGGTTTTTTTTTGCCTGATAACAGTTTCCATGCTACGGGAAAGGTAGTTATCAATACAATAATAATAACGATCATTTCTAAGTGGTCTCTTAATTCAAACCCAAATTGTTTTCTTACCCATATTTGTAAAAAATGCCCGGCAAATATCATGCTCACCACCCACGCCACACAGCCTATTATATTATAAAACATGAATTTCTTCCTGTCCATTTGAACAATGCCTGCCACTATGGGTGCAAAAGTGCGTATAATGGGTAAAAAACGGGCGAATATGATGGCGCCTCCGCCATGTTTTTCATAAAAATCATGAGCGTCGTTCAGGTATTTTCTTTTAAAAAGAAAGCGGTCTTTCCAACTGTACATGGCAGGGCCTATTTTTCTTCCAAACCAATAGCCTACCATATTACCTACAATACCTGCTATGGAAATAAGCACTGTCATCAGCAACAGGTCTATCCATTCGTTGCGGATATGCTCTATGCCAAATGCTTTAAAGAACTCATGCACGAGGTTGCTGCTGTAGATGCCTGCCACAAAAAGCAGGCTGTCGCCGGGAAGAAAGAAGCCTGCGAACAAGCCGGTTTCAGCAAATACAATGAATAATAAAAGCCAGAGCCCCCCATTAATAATATAGAACATAGGGTTCATCAGGTCCTTCCACGAAAAATCTTTATGAAGCGTTATGGTTTGATCTTTTTTGAGTTCAGCTATAGATGATGAAAAATTGCTGTATCCGCTGCGGCTGATCACTATAGCGTCGGAAGCCTGTGCTTTGATGGTAAAAAAGCCGCTATCATTTGCCAGGTGTTCATTTGTATTACCACCTACGGTAAGGGTAGCAGCGTTAAGGGTTTCTTCGTACTGGTTAAGGATCCGGAACTTTATTTCTTCTTCCTGAGCAAATAGCGCGCAGCTCATTATAATACAAATAGCCGTACCAACAATTCTTTTGATCATACTAATGGTTTGAAGTTTTTCTATTTCGGTGGCAAAATTGCATTATCTGTACAAATAAATGATTAGTTTTATTTGCTTTCTTAATAGAATATTAAAAAAGAAAGGTTAAAAATCATTAGTCGGGCTGAAATGCCAGTGCTTTTTCGTCATCAAATTCGCCTTCCCAGCGTGCTATCACACAACTTGCCAGGGTATTTCCAATTACGTTTACTGAGGTGCGTGCCATATCCATGAGCTCGTCAATACCATAAATAGCCATAATGGGCCAGATCGGGAAACCAAAGGTGCCGGCCGTGGCAATCAGGATCACCAGCGATGCCCTGGGTACGGCGGCCACCCCCTTACTGGTAAGCATCAGCGAAAACCCGATCATTAGCTGTTCTCCTATCGTTAAATCAATACCTGCGGCCTGCGCCACAAATACCGAGGCTAAAGAGAGGTACAAAGTAGTGCCATCTAAATTGAAAGTATAGCCGGTGGGTATAACAAAGGCTACGATCTTCCGGGGCACGCCAAATTTTTCCATGTTTTCCATAGCGATCGGAAGCGCCGAATCGGAGCTGGTTGTGGCAAAAGCAATGGAAACCGGCTCTTTTATGGCCTGGATGAATTTTCGAACGGGCACTTTTATGAAAAGCAATACCGGCAATAATATTACCAGCAAAAAAACAAATAAAGCTAAATACAATGTTACCAGCAGTAAGGCCAGGTTTTTAAGAATGTCGAGGCCCAAATGTCCAACGGTTACCGAAATGGCGGCTCCTACGCCAAAGGGGGCAAAATACATGATGATATGCACAAACCTGAACATGGTTTCAGCCAGGCTCTCCGAAAATTCCAGCATTGGCTTTTTACGGTTGGGCGCCAGTTTGGCCAGCGCAATGCCAAACAGCACGCTAAATACTACAATGGGCAATACGCTGCCTTCATAAATAGATTTTATAATGTTTTCGGGAAAGATATCTACAATGTGATCCTGCCAGTTTTTTTCTACGGCAACCGGCAGCTCTTTAAGTAGAGCGGCGGGAACATCTATACCTACACCCGCTTTGGTGATGTTGATGAACAACAGTCCGATAACCAGCGCAAATGTGGTGATGACCTCAAAATACAAAATAGATTTCCAGCCCATACGCCCTACCTGCTTGAGGTTGGAATGGCTGGCAATGCCTACCACTAAGGTAGCAAACAACAGAGGGGCTACAATGGTTTTTACAAGACGCAAAAATATGGTGCTCAGGAACCGGAGGTGCTGGGAGAAAGCAGGAAAGTCGAGGCCTATTTCCACTCCAATGGTCATAGCAACAAATATCCAGGTGGTAAGTGATCTTTTAAACCAGGCAAATATTACCAGGCTAACAATTAAAAGCCACCGGCTTGTAAACAGTACTTTTTCAGGAATGGTTATCCAATGTTCGAAATGAAAAAAATGCAGTGCCGCAATAATGGTGAAAAGGGATAGCGCCAATAATCCTGAGCTGCGGGTATTCATATATAATGCTAAAACGGGCTGGTAAATTTCAAAACTAACAGAAAGTTTACGGTTAATGAAAAAGAAATCATTCTTTTTTTGATCCATACCGGTATAAAACCGCTAAAGTTTCTTCTGATTTGAGCAGAAATCATTACTTTTCGCCCTAATTTCCCGGCCCTTAAAAAATTTTACTTTAAATACCTACTACGGCTATGAGTTTATTTGTAAAGAAACCAATTGCAGGATTAATTGCCGAGGCCCAGGAAACGGGGCCGGAAAGCTTAAAAAGAACTTTAGGCCCATGGGCATTAGTAGCTTTAGGCATTGGCGCCATCATTGGTGCAGGCTTATTTTCTATTACCGGTATTGCCGCAGCCAATCAGGCAGGGCCTGCCATTACCATTTCGTTTGTTGTGGCGGCATTGGGTTGTGCTTTTGCAGGCTTATGCTATGCCGAGTTTGCATCCATGATACCCGTAGCCGGTAGCGCATACACCTATAGTTATGCCACAATGGGTGAGTTCATTGCCTGGATTATTGGATGGGACCTGGTATTGGAATATGCCGTTGGCGCTGCCACGGTAAGCATAAGCTGGAGCAGGTACCTGACCAGGTTCTTAGAAGGGTTTGATATTTTTTTACCTGTATCGCTTACTGCCGGCCCCTGGGATGGAGGGATCATTAACCTCCCCGCTGTGCTTATTGTTGTGCTGGTAAGCTTACTGCTCATAAGAGGAACCCAGGAAAGCGCATGGGCCAATTCCATTATTGTTGCGCTTAAAGTAGGTGTGGTATTAGTGTTTATTATTTTAGGCTGGCAGTATATCAATAAGGAAAATTACGTGCCTTATATTCCCGAAAACACAGGCAATTTTGGCGAATTTGGTTTTAGCGGGGTGATCAGGGCGGCGGCCGTGGTGTTTTTTGCCTACATTGGTTTTGACGCGGTAAGTACGGCCGCGCAGGAAGCCAAAAACCCTAAAAAGGATATGCCCATTGGCATATTGGGCTCCTTAATTATTTGTACCATACTGTATTTACTTTTTGCGCACGTAATGACAGGCGTTACCAGTTATACTTCTTTCAGAGGACAGGATGGTATAGCGCCCGTGGCAGTGGCTATAGACCATATGGGCAAAGCAGATAGCGCCGGTGTAATTCACCCCGATTATCCGTGGCTGAACCGCGCTATCATAGTAGCGATCCTGGGCGGTTATGCTTCGGTAATATTAGTGATGCTGATGGGGCAAAGCCGGGTATTTTACAGTATGAGTAAAGATGGCTTATTGCCTAAGGTATTTTCTAATGTACATCGCAAATTTCAAACCCCTGCCAAAAGCAACTTAATGTTTATGCTGCTGGTGAGCTTGTTTGCCGCGTTTGTACCGGCAAGGGTAGTTGGGGAGATGACCAGCATTGGCACCCTGTTTGCGTTTATTCTGGTATGCCTTGGTATATGGGTGATGCGGGTGAAAATGCCCGATGCTCCCCGCGGATTTAAAACGCCGCTGGTACCGCTGGTTCCGATCTTAGGTGTGGTTACCTGCTTTTTTATGATGGCTTTCCTGCCTCTGGATACCTGGATCCGTTTAATAGTGTGGATGATCATTGGTTTTGATATTTACCTGTGGTATGGTATTTACCACAGTAAGCTTTCCGCCGGGCAGTCCGGAACCATGGCGCAGGCAAACAGGATAGGAGGTTTAAGCGGGTTGATCTTGTCTGTATGCTTAATTGTCATCGCTTTTATACATCATCATGTTACCGGCGGCGCCGATACTGTTATTTTCTATTTCTCACTCATCTTTGCTGCTGTGCATGTGGTATTGTACGTACGGAGGATAATGACAAAATAAGCCTGAGCGATTGATAGTATACAAACCGTTTTTTTAACAGGAAACGGTTTGTATTGCTTATTAGCCGTAAGTGAGCTTATTGCATAACCGGCAAACACATAACAAAAGTCATAAAATGACCAGGAATGTATTTATAGCCAACAGGCTGAGAGCAGTATTCCTCAACGGGCATTGGATTGCAAATACGAATTACAAAGAACAATTATGGAGTATAACCTGGGAGCAGGCCATACAAAAAACCGGCACTTTGAATACCATTGCAGCGCTGACTTTTCATATTAACTACTATTTAGCCGGACTGCTGCATGTGTTTAATGGAGGAAAGCTTGTAATTAGAGATCAGTACAGCTTTGACCTGCCACCTATACAATCAGAAAGAGAATGGAAAGCATTAGTGGCTGATTTTTTATCCAATGCTGAAAAATTTGCTGCACAGGTTGAACAAATGGCAGACTCCCGGTTTGACGAACCATTTGCAGATGAAAAATATGGAAATTACCTTCGCAATATTGAAGGTGTTATTGAGCACAGCTATTATCATCTGGGGCAAATTTCACTTATCCGGAAAATGATTGCAGAAAGGGTAATTTAATGTACATGTTTTGGGAGAGCGATCCTATGCCATATCCGCGCCGGAAAAATACAGAGGCAGAAGCGTTTTTACCTCGCTGATCACAAATACTTTTCCTTCCATTCCGCCCAGAACCAGGCGGATAGGCTGCTGCTGGCGGAGCTCGTATTCCAGTATACTTTGCCTGCAAATGCCACAGGGCGCCGCAGGATGTTCACTTTTGCCGTTTTTTTTGTTGAAATAGCTGATGGCTATTGTTTGTATGGGTACCCCGGGATATAAAGAAACGGCGGCAGATAACAACACTCTTTCTGCGCATAAACCTACAGGTGAGGACGCGTTTTCCTGGTTGGTGCCCGTAATGGTTTTCCCGTTTTGAAGCAGTGCAGCCGCGCCAACGAAAAACTCCGAATAAGGCGCATAGGCATGCTGTGTTACTTCCTTTGCCTTGTTCAGCAATTGCCGGTCGGCTTCGGGTAATGACGCAACCGAACCGAATACTTCATAAGAAAAAGGGAGCTGTTCTTTTTTCACCTGAAGATTTTTTAGTTAGATGAATCAGACACCCTATACCTTACACCTTATTACCCTATACCTCACACCTGACTTATCACTTACTACTTATCACTATTTTATAGCTTTAAACAACCGCTTCCATCTTGGGCCGCCATCCCAGCTAAACCATATGAGCGAAGCCTTTCCTACCACATGGTCTTCGGGTACATAGCCCCAAAACCGGGAATCCTGGGAGTTGTGACGGTTATCGCCCATCATCCAGTAATAATCCATTTTAAAAGTATACTGGTTGGTTGTTATGCCATTGATGATAAATTGCCCGTCTTTTTCTTCAAGTGTATTATGCTCGTAAACAGTAATAACCCTGCTGTAAAAAGCTATGTTTTCGGCGGTAAGTGTAATGGTAGCGCCTTTCTTAGGCACCCAAACGGGTCCGTAAAAATCTTCACTCCATTTATAATGCGCCGTATCATTAGGAAATACGCCGGGATTAAAATGTTTTACATCTTTCACTACGCTTTCTACATAAGGCAGCTTTTTCATGCGCTCCGCTTCATCAGCGCTCAGGTCAATCATATAGTTCATGTTGTTGCCAATGAGCAGTTGCTGCCTTTCGGGATCCGTTTCTACATGAAAATCTTCCTTTAAAACATCTTCATCAAAATATTGTCCTCTGGTTTGCACATTATAAAAAGTGGCGGAGGCCTCCGGCACATAGCCCGGCTTGCCATTTACATATAAAATGCCTTCCTTTAATTGCAGGGTATCTCCCGGTATGCCTACACAGCGTTTAATGAAGTTCTCTCTTTTGTCTACCGGCCGTACTATAATATCGTCTCTTTGCAGCAGGGCTTCGCGGTTTCCGCCGTACTGGTCCCGCAGTACATCATAATAATTGAGGTTCGACTGGTATTCGCCTATTACCGTATCTCCAACCGGGTAATTGAATACCACCACATCATTGCGTTTTACCGGGGTTGTCCATAAACGTTTGTAGGGAAGCTTAATCCATTCTAAATACGATTTGCCGCCTGTTATGGGCGCGGTATGATGCACAAAAGGAATGGCTAAGGGCGTATTGGGAAGCCGTGGACCGTAGCTCATCTTGCTAACAAATAAAAAATCGTTTACCAGCAATGTTTTTTCCATGCTGCCGGTAGGAATTACATAAGCCTCAAAAATAAAAGTGCGGATGATGGTGGCGGCTACAACCGCAAAAACGCCGGCGTCTATCCATTCCCTCGTTGATGATTTTTTGTAATTCTTTACCACGGCATTGCCTGCATATCTTTCGTTTTTAGAATATCCGAGGTAAGGAAAGTACAGGAAAGGAAGGAACACGGTTGCGGTATGATGCAGCAAAGAAAAACGGCCGAAATGCTCTACAAAACGGATACATATCCATATTGTAATGAACTGTCCCACAATAGGTATGAACTGCAAGAAGAACCAATATCTCTTTAATGGCATTTTTTCCACCATGCACCAGGTGTTGTAAAAAGGGATCAGTGCTTTCCAGGGCTCAATTCCCGCCTTTTTAAACATGCCGTATAAACCAATAAGAGAACCAATTGTTGCTAAAATAAAAAGGGTCCAGCCTAAACTCATGTAACTCTGTTTTTATGAAGTTGCCAAAAATAGTATAAATAGCTGATTAAGCCGATATGTCGTTGATTATATCAAAATGTTACGGCTAATGATATAAATATAGTTTGCCCACTTATTAAATAATATCATTCAAAATATCAGATACTTCTTTAGGATGCTGGAATACTAAAAAATGCCCGGCCGATGCTATGGTATGTGTTGGATGCACCAGCGCGCGTGGAAATATTTTATCGTTGGCGCCATGTAAATGAAACAGGTTTTCGGGTATCCATTCGTTTTTCCAGTTTAATACCTGGTGAATGGCCCATTTAAGATAAACGGGATCTATATGCTTCCTGTATTCATGGGCCAGCTTTTTTTCTTCTTCGGTTACCGCGCCGAGAAAATAATTTTCAACGGGCTCAAATAATTTTAAAGGGCGAACAGCATGAAGGCGGCCCTTGGGCAGGATAGCATCGAGGTTAATCTTGCCGGAAACCTTCATCCAGCGTGGCATTTCGTGATGCGTTTTTACGCTGGAAATAAGTATCACTTTCTGAATCTGTGCCACTTTCGCGATCTCTATGCTTAACATTCCTCCAAAGGAAACGCCAATTAACGTGGCATTTTTTTCCGTGATGCGTTCACTCATGCGCAGGGCATATGCCGAAAGACTTTCATTATGCAGGGGCATCAGCCAGTGTAAATAATGCACTGTAGTGCAGCCCCAGTTCAGCTTACTAAATATCCTTTCGTCGGAGCCCAAACCACATATACAGTATGCTGTTTTCAAAATAGGGCTTAATTACGGGGAAGTACATAGTTGCGTATATCTTCTATTGCAATGTTTTTACCGGAAAGAATAACTAATCTTTCCACCACGTTTCTTAATTCCCGTATGTTGCCTGTCCAGTTATTTTCCTGCAGGGCTTTTAACGCGTCGGCATCTATTAGTTTTTGGGCAATTCCGTAATCGGCGCATATATCTGAAAGGAATTTTTCAACCAGCAGGGGAATATCATCTTTTCTTTCGTTTAAAGAAGGCACATGTATGATAATAACGCTGAGCCGGTGATACAGGTCGAGCCGGAATTTTTTTTCATCCACTTCCCGGAGCAGGTCTTTATTGGTGGCGGCTATTACCCGCACGTCTACCGTAATATCTTTATCTCCGCCTACCCGTGTTATTTTTCCTTCCTGTAAAGCCCTTAGCACTTTAGCCTGGGCATTGAGGCTCATGTCGCCAATTTCATCCAAAAACAAAGTTCCCCCATGCGCCTGTTCAAACTTACCTATCCGTTGTTTTACAGCGGAAGTAAAGGAGCCTTTTTCGTGACCGAACAGTTCGCTTTCAATTAATTCGCCGGGAATAGCGGCGCAGTTCACTTCAACCAGCGGCTGCTTGCAACGGCTGCTTTTTTCGTGTATCCACCGCGCTACCAGTTCTTTACCCACACCATTTTCACCCATGATCATTACCCTTGCTTCTGTTGGCGCTACTTTGTCTATTGTTTCCTTAATTTTTACAATAGGGGCCGATTCACCGATCATTTCCTCTACCTTAATTACTTTCCTGCGAAGCACCTTGGTTTCGGTAACGAGGTCTGTTTTATCCATCGCGTTCCGGATGGTGATCAGCAGCCTGTTCAGGTCGGGTGGTTTTGAAACATAATCGTATGCACCTTTTTTTACCGCCTCTACGGCTGTTTCAATGGTGCCGTGTCCGGATATCATAATAATAGGCACATCCGGGTTTATTTCGCTGGCTTTGTCTAAGAACTCAATGCCATCTATCTTCGGCATTTTAATATCACAAAGCACCACATCGTAATTTTTTTCCCTGAAGCGCTTCAGCCCTTCTTCGCCGTCGCCCGCTTCATCTATCTTATATCCTTCGTAAGAAAGAATTTCCCCCAGGGTTTTGCGTATCGCTTTTTCATCATCAATAATCAGGATGTTCGACATATATATGAAATCTGTTTTAATGCGTTAAAATCGTATCGTTTTTTTCAAAAATAAGGAATTATGAGAGGTTTCAGGTTACAGGTTTGGGTATAAGGTATAAGGTATAAGGTATAGGGTATAGGGTATAGGGTGTAGGGTGTAGGGTGTAGGGTGTAGGGTGTAGGGTATAGGGTCTCCAACCTCTCACTTTTGACTTCTTACGTTTCACCGCTCACCACCAACTCCCTTTTATCAAATGCTAAAATTCAGTTATGTATTGGATGATTTTCCTCAAAAGCCTTGTACTTTATACCATCAGCAGCTACATTTGCGTTAGATTAATCATTATCCTGTAAAACTAAATGAATCATCCATGAAAACTCAAGTATTTAAAGCCAATCATGCCGTTGAAGTACCTACCTGGAAACTGGTTGCCAAATTAGGTTTGTTAGCCGCGTTTTGTATGGGTTTGTGCTACCTTTTCGCAATTGGCGTATCGTCTTTAGCTTCCGTATTTTAAGCATACTAATATGTGCCGTTTGGTTCAGGTGGCGTTCCGGTCGAAACACCGGTATTCATTGAGCTAAACGGCATTTTTAAAGCGTTACAATCAATCCTCCGTAGTAATTTCGTTCCGGCGCGGGATTATAATACCTGTTGCCGAAAGCATTAATATCGCTCCCCAGGCTGTACAACTGGTTCAGCGCATTATCAACTCCTGTAAAAAGCTCAACGGAAAATACCCTGAAATGTTTCTTCCACCCCAGCCTGCCCAGCAAAATATCGTAAGAAGGGGCATAAACCGCATTGGCATCATTTAAAGGAAGCTTTGAGGTATAAGTGAGTGAGGCGTTAAGATACAACCCCCACCTGGTAGTTATGTCAAAACCTCCCCACCAGATGGTTTTTGCTACCCCGGTTAAGTCATTCCCTGAATAATCCTTATCGTCAACCATGTAATCTGTAAACGAAAAATCATTCAGCGTAAGGCCTGCCCTTAGTTTCGCGCTTTTGATAAAAGCAGTGCTGTTGCGTACCAGGGCGTATTCAGCAAAAGTTTCTATACCTTTTTGATTGGTTCCACCGGCATTTACAAAATATTCGGCGTCTACATTGTTTATTCTTCTTACGATAGCATCGTTCAGCCTGAACCGGTAGGCGGTAATATCAAACTGCAGCCTGTTGGCCAAAGTCCTGCCGCGAATGCCTATCTCACGGTTCCAGCCATATTCGGGCTGCAGGTTGCTATAGAAATTACCCTCCGATGGTCTTACTTCGGATATGGAAGGCGGCGAAAACCCTTTGCTTAGGGAAGCGTACAGGGATATATTTTCTGAAATACGGTATAACCCCGCCAACCGGGGCAGCAACTGCTCATCCAGCTTCTTTTTCTTTTTCGAATCATCAGCATCTGTAAGCCGCTGATAACGGTAAATGAAAAAGTTGGAGCCTATGCCCGCCTGTAATTGAAATTTTTTGCCCATCATCCATTCACCCTGGATAAAAGGCGAAACCTGTCTTGCCCAAATTTTGTCTTTAAACTGAACGGTATCGGCCTTTCCCTGGCGGTTTCCATAATTATTGATGGCGGAATAGTTATACAGCCACTCTATCCCGGCGGTAAATTTCAAATCGTGCTTACCCGCAGCGGTATGGTATACCATCTTGGTACGCAATCCCAGGTTTGTTTCTTTCCTGGTTTCAAAATTGGTAATGAAAGGATTTTTAAAACCGGTATAAGCAAGCATTACCGAGGTAATATTGCTCCAGTTTTTATTGAAGAGGTGCCGGTTGCTGATACCTGCAAACGGCGTTTTATTATAGATAGCTGCTTTTTGTTCCACCGCCCCGGGCGCGCTGGGTGTGCCAGGCCTGGCCTGGCGGGGATTTTCCTGCATTTGCTGCAGATTCAGGCCGCCGGGTGTTTGGTAATACATATCTGCGTACATGAATATCCAGTCCAGCTTATCTTTTTCAGATAAGCGTGCCGATCCGTTCCATTGTATTACATCCCTGCGCACGCGGGTATTTTCCCTGTAGCCACCCGATTGCAGGTGGCTTTGGGTAATGGATGAGCTTATGTTTTTATCCTGGTACTTCCATTGCACATTTTCATCAAGCAGGCCGTAGGAGCCACCGTTAACCTGGGCGCGGAAATGATGCTCCGCGGAAATATTTTCCTGCAAAAAAGGTGGTTCATCCGGGTGAAGTATAATAACGCCGCCGGTATTGGCGCCATACAGGCTTCCGCCGGGGCCTTTCAGTATCTCAACCTGATCAATGCTGTGCTGATCTACCAGGTTGAAATAAGTATTTCCGCCTGCATCGGTAAATGGAATATCATTCCAGTACACTTTTATATTACGCACACCAAAAGGAGAGCGAAGCAGGCTGCCCCTTACGCTTAAGCGGTAGCTGCCGGGGGAACGTTCTTCCATTCTAACTCCAGGAACCATATTTATGGCAGGTAATAGCGATGCAGGAGAGAAGCGTTGTACATCGCTGCGGCTTACTATTCCGGCCGATACGGGAGTTTCCAGCAGCCGGCGGTCCGATTCAAATCCCTTAATTACAACTTCGGTCATTAACGGGATGGTATCTGCGTTTGCATGAGATGGCTTTTGCTGTGCAAATGAAAAAAGCGAATGAAAAAGGAATAATATGTATATACTTTTTTTCATCAGGAAGTCTTCAAAAGTATTCAAAAAAAATCCCGGAGCGCTTTACCCCGGGAAAAATATTATTCCGGAATCCGGAAAAACTATTTACGGATGTACATTACTTCCTTAACCAGCTTAACTGTTCGCGGAATATCGGGCAGGTATGCCGCTACCAGGTTGGGTGCATAGTGCATCGGGGCATCGGCGCTGGTAATCCTGCGAACAGGCGCATCTAAGTAATCAAATGCTTCTTTTTGTATGCGGTAGGCCAGCTCGGATGATACGGAAGCAAAGGGCCACTGTTCTTCCACAATTACCAGCCGGTTGGTTTTCTTAACCGATTCAAAAACGGTATGCCAGTCTAACGGACGGATGGTGCGGAGGTCAATCACTTCCGCGCTGATATTTTCTTTTGCAAGCTCTTCCGCCGCGCCCAGCGCCACTTTCATCATCTTATTAAAAGAAACAATAGTAACATCCGTTCCGGCGCGTTTAATATC
The DNA here is from genome assembly GCA_964450515.1 of uncultured Terrimonas sp. Lineage (GTDB taxonomy): Bacteria > Bacteroidota > Bacteroidia > Chitinophagales > Chitinophagaceae > Agriterribacter. The sequence continues at coordinate 17,969 of CAYVEI010000060.1, forward strand.
GGCCTTTCCAATAGGAATAAGGTATTCTTCTTCCGGTACTTCCCCTTTTTCGCCATACATTACTTCACTCTCCATAAAAATAACAGGATCATCGTCTCTTATAGCGCTCTTTAATAAGCCTTTCGCGTCGTACGGATTGGAAACAGAGATCACTTTTAAACCGGGTATATTGGCATACAGGCTTTCAAATGCGGTGGAGTGCTGAGCACCAAGCTGGCCGGCGGAGCCATTGGGTCCGCGAAAAACAATAGGGCAGCCTACCTGTCCGCCACTCATGGCCAGCATTTTGGAGGCTGTATTTAATATCTGGTCGAGCGGCAATACTGCAAAATTCCAGGTCATATACTCCACAATCGGGCGCAATCCGTTTTGTGCAGCGCCTACCGCCACCCCGGTAAAGCCCAGTTCGGAAATAGGGGTGTCAATCACTCTTTTAGGACCAAATTCGTCCAGCATACCCTGACTTACTTTGTAAGCCCCATTGTATTCTGCCACTTCTTCGCCCATTAAAAACACCCGTTCGTCACGGCGCATTTCTTCGTTCATCGCTTCCCGGAGCGCTTCCCGAAATTGTATAACACGGTTTGCCATCCTTTATTCAGATTTGAGGAGAGCAAAAATATTGGTTGTAGGGCAGATAACCAAAAGGATGTAAAAATGCAATCAACTTCCTGCACTTCTTTTGCGTTTATTTCTATTACTTTGGGGCAGAAACAAATTTTAAAATGCTCAAACGCGAACGACAGGCTTTTATCCTTCACCAGGTTAACATTCACAATAAGGTACTCTCTTCAGGGCTAAGTGAAGAAATGAAGGTATCGGAAGATACGATCCGTCGTGATCTCCAGGAGTTATCCGATCAGGGTAAGATCATTAAAGTACATGGCGGCGCTTTATCCTGCTCCTTTAGTCACGTGGGGTATCCTTCGGAAAAAATATATTCTCATACCCATAAAAAAATTATTGCTACCAAAGCGCTTGGTCTTATACAGGACGGCATGTTTATATTAACTACCGGCGGAACCACCATTGTAGAATTGGCCAGGATATTACCGATGCAGTTGAGGGCCACATTTGTATCGTGCAGCATACCTGCCATACTCGAATATTCCAATCACCCCAATATTGATATTATTGTTGTGGGTGATAAACTCTCTAAGAATTCAAAAATTACGGTGGGTGGCGATGCCATTGCTACCATCCGGCAGATCAAGGCAGATATTTGCCTGTTAGGCGTTAACTCTATTGATATTGAACACGGTGTTACCGACAGCGACTGGGAAGTAGTGCAAATTAAAAAAGCTATGATAGCATCGGCCAAAAAAACAGTTTGTCTTACCATTTCCGAAAAGGTGAATACAGTTCAACCCTTAAGGATTTGCGGTTTGCACCAGATTGATATACTGGCTACCGAATTGCCCCCCGAAAACCCGCTCCTGCAGCCCTATATTAATGCAGGGATACAGGTGTTGTAAGGTATGAGGTATGAG
>CAYVEI010000060.1:19558-24393 GCA_964450515.1 uncultured Terrimonas sp.
AGGTATGAGGTATGAGGTGTAAGGTATGAGGAATGGGTGGGTAGTAAACAATCAACAAAGCAGTTCATTAAATAGAATTGGTTCCTTAATACTATTTTTCGTTAAGCATGAAATATATTCTGCTGTTCATTTCCCTGTTTTTTTATTCAGTTATTTATTCGCAGACCTCCATTAAGGGTAAAAACATATTTAAGCATGTTGAATATTTGTCGTCTGATGCATTGCAGGGCCGTTGGCCGGGAACGAAGGAAGACAGCAGTGCAGGGCAATATATTAAAACTGTTTTTTCAAAATCGGGTGTGGCGCCTTTGCCTGAGCAGTACGATCAGCCCTTTGATGTTACCGTTAAGCTGGATGCCCCGGCGGGCAGTAATTTTATCCGGACAGGCCGGGGCGAAAGCCTTTTGTTGAATAAGCAGTATAGTATTTTTCCTTTTTCCGGTTCAGCTCATATAGAGGCGCCCGTTTTATTGGGAATGGATAATGCTGCGGTCTTTAATGCGCAACAGCATATTAAATCTTCATGGGTTGTACTGTGGCGAAATAAGCCCGGCGCTCCTGCAACAGACAGCTTATCGGATTATGCGTTATCAGTAAGGTCCATGCAAAACGGAGCAGCAGGTGTAATACTCATTTCGCCCGATAGTGTGGATAGTAAAGATGTGCTGGTAAGATTGCGTCCACGCAGGGATAAGCCTGTAGCCATTCCCGTTATTCAGCTTACCCGAACGGCATGGCAGCAAATGAACGAGAAATTATTTTCACGGGCGACTGATGATGACAAAAGCTATTATTTGTCTTCTGAACTTTTATCAGGATCGGTAAATATCGAACCGCAAAAAGCGGTTGCTAAAAATATAGTGGGTATAATAAAAGGCCGCGACCCGCAACTGCAAAATGAATACATCATTCTTGGCGCTCACTATGATCATTTGGGCTATGGCGGTTTTGGCACCGGCTCCTTGCAGCCCGATACCACCGCTGTGCACAATGGCGCAGACGACAATGCTTCAGGTACTGCCGCCCTGCTGGAAATAGCAAAGGCTTTGGTACGCAACCAGGAACAGTTGAAGCGCAGTGTAATTGTGGTGGCTTTCGCGGCGGAAGAAGAAGGCTTGCTGGGATCGCAGTATTTTACGGATCATCTTCCGGTGCCGCAATCTGCTATTAAAGTAATGCTCAATATGGATATGGTAGGGCGGCTGAACACCGAAAATCAACTCTATATGGGTGGCGCCGGAACTTTTCCCGGGGGAGTTGATTTTATGAAACGCCTTGGTGAAGGTTCGGGATTAAATGTAGTGGTGCATGCCGGCGGAGTAGGTGGATCTGACCATGTTTCTTTTTACCGCAAAGGTATTTCCTGCATTGGGCTGCATACAGGCGGACATCCGCAATACCATACACCTGCCGATGATGCACAACTGATCAATATCAGGGGTATAGAAAAAGTGGCGCGGTATATTTATCGCGCTGTATATGCACTTTCTGTACGTGGGGGAGACTGGGGGTTTATTAAGCAGGAGTAGGAGTTTGATGAAGCACCAAGAAACAAATTACAAGAACCAAATAAAATACAAATTCAAAAAATCCGAAGGAAAATGCAATCTCAGACCCGCCTGCCGTCCGCCCGGATGCGCCATTCGGACGGGGACGGGCAGGTCTTAGATCTCAAACCTACCTGCCGGTAGGCAGGTTTCAAATCGGATCTTACCAACTGATTACCCCTGTACCCTGTAACACCCTACTTTCCCCCTACCGCCTCATCTACGGCGGCTTTAAATTGCGTGTACATTTCTTTTCCCTGTTCGCCCGACTGGGGCTTTACCAGTAAAATAGCAGCATAATTATTTTTGCGGTCAATGTATGGCCAGGTGCCGGTGAAAGAGGGGCTGCTGAGTACCGTGCCTTTTCCCTGCGCGTCTTCTTCCATCAGCCATGCGCCGAACCCGTAATGCAAGCCTTCGGTTCCTTTGGGCGTATATTTTACCGGCAAATCTGTAAACTGTGCTTTTTCCATTTCTCCGATGGCTTTTTCACTCATGATCTGTTTGCCTTCAAACATGCCGTTGTTTAACAGCATCACCAGGAAGTTCATATAGTCGTTAGCGGTAGACTGTGCCCCGGCAGAAGGATTAATGTATAAATTATCGTAATTGAAAAAAGTAGTGGCTCTCATTTTTAAAGGGCGAAGCAGCTTTTCCTGCACTACCCGGTCAAAGGTTTTGCGGCTCACTACTTCCAGCATACGTCCCGCGATGTTCATGCCTACATTGCTGTAAAAAAATTCCGTTTGCGGGTTGGTTACAATTTCTCTTTTCGTTGCAAAAAAATTAACCTCGTCCTCCAGCGATTCAAATTTGGATTTGGGAAGCAGCTTGCCGATACCTGTTTTTTCGGACTCTATGCCCGTGGTATGGGTAAGGCAGTGCCTCAGGTTAATATAGGCCTTCATATATTTGGCTAAAATAGGAATGAGCTTACCGGCTTTGGTATCTAAGGTAATCTTACCTTCATCAACATACATCATGGCAACTGCGGCAGTGAGCCATTGTCCGCTGGCGCCTACAGGCACCTGTATTTTAGCATTAAAATCTTCACCGATCTCTTTTTTATAAACGATCTTTCCGTCTTTCCAAACTAAGGCAACAACCTGTTTACCAAGCGCTTTCTGATTCTTTTGTAGCATATCATCCACACCTGCAAAATTGTATTGCCCCATAGCCGGCTGCAAGAATAACAGAAAACCCGCTAATAAGCTGAAATACAGGCAGGTTGATGTGGTTTTATATGACATAATTACTGTGTTTCGTTTTTGGATTATGATTTGTGCATTAAGGGTTAAAGTTATTTGAAAACGAATAAAGGAAAACTTAAAATATGAACTTAAATAATTTTACCATCAAAGCCCAGGAAGCGATGGCCAAATCGCAGCAAATTGCTTTCAATAGCAATAATGCGAACATTGAAACGGAGCATTTGCTCAAAGCATTGCTCAGCGATGATGATTCGCCTATTGAATTTTTGCTGAAAAAGAATAATGTGAATGTGAGCTTTGTGGAAAGCAAATTAGACGAAAGTATTAATAAGCTGCCCAAAGTACAGGGTGGGGAACCTGCACAGGTTATTAGCCGAGACGCCAATAACGTGGTTTTGCGGGCAGGCGCGTTGCTTAAATCTTTTAATGATGAGTTTGTAAGCGTAGAGCACCTGCTGCTGGCTATTTTGCAGGGCAACGATAACAGCGCCAAGCTGCTGAAAGACGCAGGGTTAACCGATAAGGGCTTAACAGCGGCTATTAAAGATCTGCGTAAAGGCTCCACCATTTCTTCCCAAACGCATGAAACGCAGTTTAACGTGCTGAATAAGTACGCTAAGAATTTAAATGAGCTGGCGAGACAGGGAAAATTAGATCCGGTAATTGGCAGGGATGAAGAAATTCGCAGAACATTACATATTCTTTCGCGGCGCAACAAAAACAACCCCATGCTGGTAGGAGAGCCGGGTGTTGGTAAAACTGCTATAGCAGAAGGTTTGGCCATGCGTATTGTAAATGGCGATGTGCCTGAAAACCTGAAAAGTAAAATTATTTACGGTTTAGATATGGGGCAACTGATCGCCGGCGCTAAATACAAAGGCGAATTTGAAGAAAGGCTGAAAGGAGTGATCAATGAAGTGACCAAAAGCGACGGGCTGATCATTCTTTTTATAGATGAAATTCATACGCTTATTGGTGCAGGTGGCGGCGAGGGCGCAATGGATGCGGCTAATATTTTAAAGCCCGCCCTGGCAAGAGGCGAATTAAGAGCTATAGGCGCCACTACATTAAATGAATACCAGAAATATTTTGAAAAAGATAAAGCTTTGGAAAGAAGATTTCAGCGGGTGCTGATCAGTGAACCCAGTGTAGAAGACGCGGTTTCTATTTTAAGGGGTATTAAAGACCGTTATGAAACGCACCATCATGTGCGTATAAAGGATGAAGCCATCATTGCCGCGGTAGAATTATCGAACCGTTATATTTCAGACCGTTTTTTGCCCGATAAAGCCATTGACCTGATTGATGAGAGTGCTGCCAAGCTGCGCTTAGAAATGAATTCCATGCCGGAAGAACTGGACCAGTTGGAAAGACAGATCCGCCAGCTTGAAATTGAAAGAGAAGCCATTAAGAGGGAAAATGATGCGGAAAAACTGAAAGAGCTGGCGAAAGAAATTTCACTGCGCAGTGTGGAAAGGGATACACTGAAAGCCAAGTGGCAGGAAGAGAAAGAGCTGGTTGAAAAGATCCAGGCCGGTAAGGCAGACATTGAAGCATTAAAAACAGAGGCTGAAAAAGCAGAGCGCAATGGCGATTACGGAAGGGTAGCGGAGATCCGTTACGGGAAAATACAGGAAGAAGAAAAAAAGATAGAGCAGTATACCGGGGAGCTGAATGAATTAGCCCCGGAAAAAAGATTATTGAAGGAAGAAGTAGATGCGGAGGATATTGCGGAATCGGTGGCCAAAGCCACGGGCATACCGGTAGCTAAAATGCTGCAAAGCGAAAGAGAAAAGCTGCTGAACCTTGAGGATGAACTGCACAAAAGAGTGATAGGGCAGGAGGAAGCGATAACCGCTGTAGCGGATGCCATCCGCCGCAGCCGTGCGGGTTTGCATGATCCCAGAAAACCCATCGGCTCGTTTATCTTTTTGGGTACCACCGGTGTGGGTAAAACGGAGCTGGCGAAAGCATTGGCGGGTTACCTGTTCGACGATGAAAATATGATGACGCGGATTGATATGAGCGAATACCAGGAAAAGCATACCGTTAGCCGCTTGGTGGGCGCTCCTCCGGG
>CAYVEI010000061.1:0-16461 GCA_964450515.1 uncultured Terrimonas sp.
TTTTTCTGCCAGCTCAGCACAGGTGCATAGGGTTGGGCGCCTTTTTCGGTTTCATACAGCAGGTAGGCCCATTTTTCGGTAAAGAAATTGCCCTTCATTACGGGTATCATTTGCTGCATATTGGAAGACAGGAAGCTCAATGATAATGCCCTTGCCCAGTAAATCCATGGACCTCCCGTTATATAAAAGAACGGATTCAATAACCTTGTCCTGTTTTCCAGTCCTGCATTGGAGTAATTGAGTTGTATGCCGGCAAAACCCACACCTGTTTCTTTATTGTAAAAGCTGATCCACGGCACATCGTCCTGCATTTTTACATCCGTAAGATCGGGCATTTGGGTTACATCATATTCAATAACCGAATCGCGTATCACATCGTACCAGGCGGCATGCGTGATCAGTTCCCGCTTAAAAACAATTTCGGCATTGCGCAACGCAAGACTTTGTACTGTTTCATTGATCCGTAAATTGGTAGTGCTGATGAAATAAGGTTTGCCGGGAAAAAATTCGTACCTAACGGAGGCGTCTACCTGCGGAATTTCGCGCAGGCTGCCCCATACATCGCTGAACGCAATAACAGGACCGGCGGATGCCTGCACATGCTCGGGCGGATTCCAGTCGGAAGTATGCGTCCATGGCACGGGTGGCGTATATATTTCGGGATTCCAGTGAATAGCGCCGTTGGTTTCCTTGCGGTGATAAAAAGGAAACTGCGGCTTGCTTTTTAAGGTGAGCTGGTCAAAATGGCCCGATTTGGGATGCAATGCAACCGATAAATAATCATTATCTATCTGCAGGCCGGGCGCTTCTCCCTGCACCCGCAGATCGGTTGTATATGTTTTCACCATGGCGTCTTTGTTATCATAAAACACAAAAAACACCCGGCTGCTCCTTGCCGGCACATGGGCTAAAAAGGCAACACGTGCCGTAACGGTAGGCATCCATACCGGCACATCGCGGGTTGGCCTGCCCTCCTTATCCGGTGCTAAATCATCTTCAATCAAATATTCCTGTATATCATATACCTGCGATGGTACTTCGGTAACGCTGTGCGTTTGCGGATCAAAAGCCGCCACACGGATCTCTCTTTTCAGATCATGCACTTCATCGGGGTAAAAGGGGAGGAGCACTTCTACCGGTTCAGCCTTCCTGTCCATGCCGACTGTTTCACTCAGCACTACCGATTTATATTTTTTCCATGCGGTATCATATACAGCCGCTGAGGAAGGTGCAGTTATTTTTTTACTAACGGTGAGCAATACGTCGTTTTTAGCATGCTGCAAACTCTTTTTCATCCGAACCGTTATCTTCACATCATATTGATCACCGGGGTTCCATTTTACCCAGCCAATAACAGACGGGTTCAGGTACAATATATTATCCTGCGAGAGCCCGGAGCCGGAAGGCGGCCGGTTGGTAAGATGGGGGTGGTTGAGGTCGCCCAAATCGTGTTCGGGGCGAAGATCAGTGTACCGCAAGGTTTTTCCGTTTACCATCATTTCAACTTCAATCATGGATGAAGACGGCAGGTTGAGATCCGCTTTTATATGATAATAAGGAATAGCGGGATTGGGATAATTCAGTTCAAGATTCGTTAGCTTCAGCGCCTGGGCATTTACCATGAGGCATATGCCGGGCAAAAAAGCAATGGTTAATAGTAATTTGAGTAGTAAGCGTTTCATTGGTTTGAATGATTATCGTACAGTAATTAAATTTCTTTTTCTTAATGCCTTTACACTTTCTTCCCATCCGCCACCGGCGCCCCAGAGGTAATAAGTAAAATACATAGTTGTTTTTTGAATGATGGGCACCCAGGGCTGGAACTCCGTGTAATAATAATGCGATTCTCCATTGCTGGGATGGTTCATCCACATGTGCAGGAACAGAGGCTGGGTAACCGGGTAGGCGCCAACAAAACTAATGTCTTCTTTGGTATCATACCCCGCGTTCCATCCTTCTTTTAAGTTGATCACCCTGCCAAAATATTCTTCCGGCCGCATTCTTACCTGCAGCATGCTGTCTTTATCCGGAGCAATAAAAACATCTTCCGTTCCGTGTGCTTTGCCCAGTTCCAGAATAGGCTGCGGGCCTATTACATTGGCTTCGGGATTGATGAAGTTCAAAGCAAAACGCACTTCCAGCAAAGGCGAATTGCCATATAGGGTAAAGGTTTTCTGTAGCCTGTTCCCAAAATAATCCGCCGTCATGATCACCTGCACATGATCGCCTTCCTTTTTTACCAGTTTCGCATCGTATACCTGGTGCGTTTCCATGCTGGCCTGTCCCAAAAAATCCTCAAAACCACCATAGGGATAAAACCCGTATTTCCTGAACGGGCGTTTATCATCCTCTGGTTTTTCGGGCCATAGTTTAAAGAGCACGTTGTCTTTCCTGCTTTTTACAATGTATTCAATTACCCGGGCGCCGGTTGCCAGGAGCGTTACCTGCACGCTGTCGTTCTCGAGCCGGTATTCTTTTATGCCATCCCCATTCAGGTCAAGCTCATATGCATAGGCATGCCCCTCCTTTTTACCAACCCCTAACTGGCTGGTATAGGCGACGTTTAATGCGGATGTTTTAACATCGTAGTCTCCCGCAGGTAATTTCAGGTCAAAAACAATTTGCCGCCAGGTTCCGGGAGGGGTGTTTATTTTTTGGGCAGCCGAAAAAACAGCTTTACCGGTTTTGCCTTTTTCAAATACCTGCACCTGCACCGGAAATGAAGCCTCCGATGAAAAATTATGAACGGTTACGGGATATTGAACCACAGGCGCGTGGCCATATAATAAACGGTTAACCGAAATAGCCGGCGGCAGATCCAGTACGGCAAGGGTTGATTTTATTTTATTGTTCCATTTGTATTGTATAGTAATGGGATTGGTTTTGTCCATGCCCGCTGCCGTGGGCCGTATTTTTAGCGTAATGGTTTTGCTGCTGTTTGCCGGTAAGGCTATGGACGAAGCAGCCGGAGGCTCATCCCATGTAATTTCCGGCGGAAGCTCAATGTTAAGCGTGCCAGGTACGGCATGATTATAGTAGTTGGAAAGTGTTACCCGCAGCGTATAGCCCTCTATGTTAGCCTGAAGATCAACCCGGTCGCCAAAATATGCTTCCGGGAAAACCCTGTCTAACAAAAGCATTTGCAAGGCATTCCTGAACATGGCTGGCCCCATCATATTACCTTCTGCCAGCACGGCAACAGCCCTTCTTTGTAAAATGGCTTCCCACATTTTTTCTTTGGTAAAGGCTTCCCCCTTTTTTACAAACAGCACCATGCCGGAAAGCGCATCGCCGATCAGCGGCCCGGTGGTAGCAATAAAAGGAACGTTTTCATTGTCAATCTGCTCTTTATTCCCTGCATGGGCAATATAGCCGTCATAATGCCAGGCGTCATTTTTAGGCGCATATACCGGCCGGAAAATGTAGCCGCCTTTTTGCCGGGCATAGTTTATCCAGGCTTCCTGTCCGCCCATATCCTGCACCTGTAGTCCGGCGTAATCGCTGCACCCGTAAACGGGCGAAAAGCCAACGTCTGTAACAACGGCGGCACCTGATCTTTTGATCCATTCTTCCAGCTCATCCTTTATTAAAAAATCCATATAGCCGTCAAACACAAACCAGTCATTGCCTTCATTCATGCCTTTTCCTATTACCTCCAGCGGGTGACCGGGCGTGCAGGTTACACTCTTCAATAAAGTTTGAGCGCCAAACCATCCCTTGTGCAGATCGTATTGCTGTACTACTTCCACGGTGCTGGCAATGAGCTCCTTTAAACGGCTGGCAGATGCTTTGCTCCGCCCGGCAACCACAAATATTTTGTTATTGCCCTTTTCAAGATAATATGCGTTGATCTTTTCAAAGTTTTTTGCGTTATACTGGTGACTTTTTAATTTTTCACCCCATGCGGTATCCTGTGCAGGGATATTATAGAACTGATCTGCCCCTTCATACGCCGAATCAATAAAGATCAGCACATTGCCCTGGGCAATAGCCTCATTGGTTTGTGCTGCCGAAGGATTATCAAGCGCGATGTAAGTTGAAGCGATCAGGGCATGCATAAACCCTTCCTGCATCCACAAGCCGGGTACCTGCAGTTCTTCGGCAATGTCAATCTTATTTTGAATAATGGTAGATGACAGATCGGGCGCACTCATTTTAAACAGGTTGCCATAGCGGATCCATTTTTTATAGTCATCCTGCCAGTGATTGGTATAACCATTGAATTGTATTTTGTTTACAACGGTATGCTGCTGAGGCTGAAAAGAAGGAGTATAAAGGTATCCATCCAATTGCTGGGATGTGGCAGCGTAACAAAGGGCATTGCACAAAACGATAACTGGCAGTGAACGTAATAATATATTTCTCATAACGCAGGCCTGTTTAGGATAATGATCGTATACAAGACATCGCGCATAACCATATGCTGCGATGTTTTATAAAGTTATTGCTTCTCTTTTACTTTTCTATCCGCACTGTTCTTAATTCGAGCAGGTTCAGGCTATTGGGCCGGAAATCTTTTACATAAGGATGTATAAGCCGGACCACCATATCGTACCACAGCGGAACAACGGGTGCATCGGCAATGATCATCTTATCCATTTGCCTGTACATTTCGTAACGTGTTGAATCATCCTGCTCCAACAATGCTTTTTCGTATAATTTGTCGTATGCCGGGTTTTTATAACGGGTATAGTTAGGCGGGGCGGGGTTGCCGCCATAAAAAACACTGAGGTAATTTTCAGCGTCCGGATAATCTGCCATCCAGCTTCCGCGAAAGAACAGGGCCTGCGATTTGGCTGTTTGTTCCAGCAATAAGCTTTTCTGCACTACTTCTACCTGCACTTTTACGCCGATATCTTCTAACTGTTTGGCCACAAAGCTCCCCAGTTCCGCGTATATGGGAATGGTAAGCAGTTTAATTTCCGGCAGCCCTTTACCATCCGGGAAGCCTGCTGTTTGTAATAATTGCCTTGCTTTGGCAACATCATAATAATACCCCTTCACCCTGGCACTGTCGTACGCCGGTAATCCTGCCGGCACAAAGCCGCTCTCTGCAGGCGTGCCTAAGGAATTGCGCAGGTACATGATCATCTTATTTCTGTCGAATCCATAATTGATCGCCTGCCGGATGGCTTTTATTTTAAAGGGATGATCTTTCAGCATCGCATTGGCGGTGTCGGCCAGTATGCCTAAGTATTCGGTATTTAAAAAGCTATGTTTGCTTAGTATTACTTTCCCCTGCCACTCTTTTCTCAATTCTCCCTTTTTGGTAAGCACTTCATCTTTAAAAGAGGCATCAATATCGTTCACAAAATCAAGACGTCCCTGTGTGAACTCCAGAAACTCAGTGGCTTTATTGTCTAAAAACGAAACTTTTATACCGTCTAAGCAGGGCAGGCGCTTACCCACGCTGTCGCGCTCAAAATATTGCTCATTTTTTGCCATTAGCAATACCTGTCCTTCTTCCCAGCGGGTAAACCTGAATGGGCCGGTGCCGCAGGGGTTGCGGCTAAAGCCCGTTCCGTACTTTTCTATGGCTTCATGGGGCACAACAGAACAGTATTGCATGCTGAGTATACCCAGTATGGGATGAAAGGGGCGAAGGAGCTTCAGTTGAAAAGTAGTATCATTTAATGCCCTGAATCCGCCGGCGGTATCTACCCGGTTATTAAATATCCAGGCGCCGGGCGACGCGGTAGCGGTATGGGTGATGCGCTGCAGGCTGTAGACCACATCGGCGGCAACCATTTTGCGGCCTTTCCCGCCGGGGAAAGCGATATTGTCGTGAAAATAAACATCGTTTCGTAAAATAAATGTATAGGTGAGCCTGTCAGCAGATACTTCCCATCGTTTGCATAAAGAAGGTTTGATCTGCAGGTTGTCATCCACTTCCACCAGTGTATTGAACAATTGATGCACGCCCCACATAATAGCCTGGTTTTTGGCAAAGGCGGGATCAAGGGAGCTGATGCCTTCGGGCTGATTATAACGAAATATTTTTTTATCCTGCTCTTTTTCCCCGGCGCAGGAAAACAGCATACAGCCCGATCCGATAATGGCGAGTAATCTTATTGTAACTAACCACTTACTTATCACATGCCACTTACCACTTACCCCTTCGTATATCTTCATTACCGTAATTTAAACGTCATAATTCATAAAACGTCCTAAATTTAGCTTTTAAAATAAACCGGCGTGCAAAAAATACGATATAGCTTTTTTCTTTCACTTTTTCTTTTTCACTTTTTCGCAGCAACAGCCCAGCCGCTGCATCAAAAGCAGGAATTTACACGCGCCGATACGTTACGCGGAACCATCACCCCGGAGCGGGCCTGGTGGGATGTTACCCATTACGATCTGCAGGTAAGCTTCGATTTTAATAAAAGAAGCATTGCCGGTTATAATATTATTTCCTATAAAATAGTATCGGCTCCCGCAAAGGAAATGCAGATAGACCTGCAGTTGGGATTATACATTGACAGTGTACTATACAATAATGAAAACCTTTCTTTCCGCAGAGAAGGGAACGCTTATTTTATTGCCGTAGCGCCAGCTCAAAACGAACAGGAAATCAATAAGGTTGCCGTGTATTATCATGGCATACCGCGTCCGGCCCTGCACCCGCCATGGGATGGCGGCGTAATATGGAGCAAAGATCAGGAAGGCAATCCCTGGATCACCGTGGCCTGCCAGGGGCTGGGTGCCAGTGTGTGGTATCCCTGCAAGGATCACCAGAGTGATGAGCCCGACAGCGCCTCATTGAGCATGATCGTACCTGATACCCTAACGGCAATTGCTAACGGCAAATTAAGAAATGAAGTGCAGAATGGCGACGGTACAGCCACTTATACCTGGGCGGTTACCAACCCTATCAACAACTACAATATCATTCCCTATATAGGAAAATATGCGCACTGGCATGAAGATTATGATGGTGAAAAAGGAAAGCTGGATTGTGATTTTTGGGTGATGGCCTACAATATAGAAAAAGCGAAGGTGCAGTTTAAGCAGGCATTGCAAATGTTACACTGTTTTGAGTACTGGTTCGGGCCCTATCCTTTTTATGAAGACGGGTATAAATTAATAGAAGCGCCGCACCTGGGAATGGAACACCAGAGCGCCGTGGCTTACGGCAACGGGTTTGTCAACGGGTATAAGGGCACAGACCTTTCCGGAACAGGCTGGGGACTGAAATGGGATTTTATTATTGTGCATGAAAGCGGGCACGAATGGTTTGGTAATAATATTACTACCAGAGACGTGGCCGATATGTGGGTGCATGAAGGGTTTACCAATTATTCGGAAACCATTTTCACAGACTGTACATACGGCACGGAAGCCGGTAACGATTATGTGATCGGCACAAGAAAAAAGATACAGAATGATAAGCCCATTGAAGGTCCTTATGGCGTTAACCAGGAAGGGTCGGGTGATATGTATTACAAAGGAGGTAACCTGGTGCATATGATCCGGCAGATTATCAATAACGATTCCGCTTTCAGGATGCTGCTTCGCGGTATGAACCAGGCATTCTATCATCAAACCGTTACCGGTAAGCAGGTAGAAGAATACATCAGCAAAACATCCGGTATTGATTTTTCAAAAGTATTTGACCAGTATGTGCGAACAACACAAATACCGGTACTGGAATATAAAGTAAACGGCAATAAACTGAGTTATCGCTTCACAGATTGTGTAAAAGGATTTAATATGCCTTTGAAAATTAATTTCGGCGGCGAAAGATGGATCAGCCCGGCGGAAAAGTGGAAGACGCTGAAAATAAAAAAAGGAGAATCTGCTGTGTTTAACGCAGACCGGAATTTTTATATAAGAACGAAGCAATTATAATAGTAATGAAAAGGATGGTATTATTTGGGGTGTTGCTGATAGGTATAATAAGTCTGTGCTGGTCGGTATACAGGGATATTCAGATAGAGAAGCTTTACCCGAGCGACCTGCGTAACCGCATAGTGGGAGCGAGGTTACAAAAGGATGGCAGAATGCCCTATTTCCATAAATGGAAACCCGCTGACGGATTAAGGTATTACGATCCGCAAAACTTTGATACGCTTAAAGTTTCCACCAGTACAGCCAGTCCTTATTTTCACCAGATGCTGTATCCCATTGCCGATATGGAGCAAAGAACCATCTCTCGTTTATGGATATTCATTCAATATGTGCTATTGTTTATTATAACGGGTATTGCCTTATCACTAACTGTAACTGCAGTTCAGAAGGTGGCAGTACTTGCTATGGCAATTTCTTTTCTTTTTACGGAAGCCTGGATAAAAATAATTGAAACCGGGCAATTGTATTTGTTTATACCGTTTCTGGCCATGTGCGGTTATTTTTTTCTGCAAAAAAAGAAATACACTGCTATGGCTTTTCTGGCAGGCTTGTTTGCCGTTTCACTGGTGTTGATCCGTCCCAACACCGTATTCATGTTTTTACCTTTTTTATTTATTGCAGGCAGGTACAGCCTGCGTTATAAAATGGCTTTTTTTGTTCCGGTAATACTATTGCTGGGGTATACGGTAAGTAACGGGCATCAGCGTGCATTATGGACTGAATATGCCGAAAGTCTTTCGGAGCAAATTAAACTTCATCAGAATTTAAGCCCCACTTCACAACAAAACGAAGAAGACCCCGGATTCGTTTCATGGGAGGGCTGGAACATGGCTGAGGTAAAAGCGGAGCTGGCAAAGTCGTCGTATGTGAACTATTCAGAAAACGGAAACTTTTTTGTATTGGTAGAAAACCTGACCGGAATACATCTTTCGTCAGCTTTTTTAAGTATCGCTTCTTTTTTGCTGATCTTTATAATGACGCTGTTGTTTTATTTTTTCTGCAGGAAACCGGGTTTTGATAGCTGCAATATTGCCATCTTCGGGTTTTGTTTATATATGACATCCGATCTTTTTTCTCCCATTTACCGGCATCAGTACAATACCGTTCAATGGTTTTTCCCCTTATTGCTTGCGGCTTCGGGCTATATAAAAAATTATAAATGGATATATGCTGCCCTTGTTGCAGGGATAGCCCTTAATATAATCAACACGCCTTTTATTAAAATGGAGCACACCATAGGCGAATACATTATTTTCGCGGCCTTGCTGTTCCTGGCGTTTGTATATAAACGGCAGCAGCAGTTAACAACCAGTTTTCATTCTGTTCATTAATAAAAGGAAATTGCGATACGCCATCATAATAGGAGCGGGTCCTGCGGGATTAACAGCGGCATATGAACTGCTTACCAAAACAGATATACTACCCATAATCATTGAGCAGGACAGGCAAGCCGGGGGGCTTTCAAAAACCATTGATCATAAGGGTAATAAAATTGATATAGGCGGTCACCGTTTTTTTTCCAAATCTGAAAAAGTGGTGAACTGGTGGCTGCATTTTCTGCCGCTGGAACAGCATAGTGCCGGTGATCACTTTCACATTCAGTATAAGGGCGGCAGCGCTTCTTTTATTAATACAAACAAAGGAATTAGCGATGATCGCGGGGTGATGATGCTGCGCCCAAGGAAGTCAAGGATTTACTTTAAGCATAAATTTTTCAATTATCCGCTTCAGCTCAGCGGAAGCACATTGCGCAAGCTGGGGTTGTTTAAAACGATGCGTATCGCATATTCCTATGTCTGCGCGAAGCTGTTTCCGGTTAAACCGGAGCAAAACCTTTCGGTTTTTTTTAGAAACCGTTTCGGCGGGGAGCTCTACCGTACTTTTTTTAAAGATTATACGGAAAAGGTTTGGGGGGTACCCTGCGAAAAGCTGCCTGCCACATGGGGACAGCAACGGGTAAAAGACCTGAATATCGGCAAAGTAATACAACATGCTGTTAAATCGGTATTCACCAGCAATAAAACCCTTAGCCAAACGGGCACCAGCACCAGTTTAATTGAGCAATTCATGTATCCGCGGTTTGGCCCAGGGGAAATGTGGGAAACGGTTGCAAGGGAAATAGAGCAGTGCGGCGGAAAAATATATTACCAAACCACCGTTACAGCCGTTAATGGCGATAACGGCGGGCGGATACGGTCGGTAGAAGTAACCGACAATGCAACAGGAGTGAAAAAATTATACCGGGGCGATTATTTTTTTTCCACCATGCCCGTAAAGGAACTGGTGAAAAAGATAAACCACTTGCCTGTGCCCGGGCAGGTGCGCCAGGCCGCTGAATCATTAGAATACCGCGATTTTTTAATTGTGGGCATACTGGCTTCCGCCCTGGCAATAAAAGAAAGAGATGCCGCATTTACCGATAACTGGATATATATACAGGATAAGCATATTAAAGCCGGACGAATTCAGTTTTTTCATAACTGGAGCCCTTATATGGTTAAAAAGGCCGGCGATACATGGATCGGCGTTGAATATTTTTGTAATGAAACAGACGCGTTCTGGCAGCAGGATGATGCGGCTATTGCGGCCGAAGCCATACAGGAAATGCAGACCATTGGCATTTTGAATGCGCAGGATGTAAAAGACAAGCTGGTAGTTAAAGTAAAAAAAGCATATCCTTCTTATTTTGGCGGATACGGGAAGTTCAGTGTGGTGCAGAATTTTACAGATAAAATTGATAACCTGTACCTGGTTGGGAGAAACGGGATGCACCGTTATAATAACAGCGATCACAGCATGCTTACCGCCATGGCAGCCGTAGAGAATATTATAACCGGACGTAAAGACAGAAAGAATATATGGGAGATCAATACTGAAGACCTGTACCACGAAGAACAGGATATTGCGGCGGACAAGTAACTACAGCAAACCTACCTGCTGTGCAGCGAAACCGCGGCGGCGGTTTGATCATCTACCACCCTGCCTGCACTTATTAACCTTTTATGCCAGTAGGTTTCATTGAGGCTGCTGATCATTACCCCGCCCGATGAAGCAGCATGCACAAATTTATTATCCTGCAGGTAAATACCCACATGGCTTACCCCGCGGCCACGTGTGTTAAAAAATACGAGATCCCCTTCCCGGAGCTCATCTTCACCAATAACAGCGCTGAACACTTTTTGTTCGCTGGCAGTACGCGGAATCTGCAAACCGTAAATTACCGACATTAATGTTTGTGTGAAAGCGGAGCAATCTACCCCTTTTTGTGTGGCGCCGCCCATACGGTAAGGCGTACCCCACCAGCTTTCAATGAACCTGTACAGATCCCTGTTCGCCAGGCGCTCTACCTCCACATTCATTTTAATGGCATACTTAAATTGCATCGGACCGCCCTGTTCTATAGTAAAGGCGGGAAACAGGTAAGGCGCTTTTGACGATGTGTGGTTTTCGGGGATGTACGGGATTTCCGCTTCGTGCCGTGTGGCTGCTGCAGGCCGGTTGGCAGTAATAGTAATATCATTAAGGAATTTTGGGGAACCCTGTTGCCCGTTGTTACGGGATACCGCCGGAGCAGACCTTGATGTTGATTTTAAACTGCTGCAACTGCTGCCAATAATAGCAATTCCGGCCAGAAAAAGGAGATAACGCAAACCGTCCAATTTTAATGTTGCAAAATAGCACACAAAAACCGGACCAGCAAGCAATTGGGAGAGAAATGTGGGAATGCAAAGCAAGATCAAATAGATACCCATTAACGGAACCTGTATATTGCAATATTATTTTAACAACCACTATATGAAAAAGTTGCTCTCTGCCTTTATTATTGTTTGCGGCATCACCGCTTTTACACAGCAAAAAATAACCTGGGTAGCCATTGGCGACTCTATTACCTATTTAAATGAGCATACAGATGAAACGGGTAACCGTGTTAGCAAAGGGTATATGACAAGAGTAACCGAAAAGCTGCCGCATATACAATACATCAATCAGGGACATAATGGCTGGACCTCGGGCGGTATTGCCGCTGAAATTGAAAAGCTGGGTATTATTAAAGCCAATATATACTCCATTTTCCTTGGTACCAACGACTGGTGGCAGGGCAGGCCTATAGGCGTGCTGGCAGATTATCAAAACAATACCGGCAATAATACCGTGTATGGTTCTTTCCGCATTATCATTAACAAGCTCCGCAGTTTGAACAGCCACGCGAAGATCATTCTCATTACGCCCATGCAGCGTGGCGATTTTGTGTATGTTGCCAATATGGCCAACAATGCCTGGGGCTCGTACAGGGAAAAAAACGGGCAGCAACTGGCACAGTTTGCCGCCGCCATCAGCGCCATTGGAAAATATGAAAATATTACGGTGGTTGATTTGTATAACAGGAGCGGCATCACACAAAAGAATATGGTGCACTTTAAGCGGCTGAAAGATCCGCAAACTGGCGTATATAAAAACTATTCCTATCCCGCCAGCACACAGATACCTTTCCATGCCGAAACGGATGAATATCCCTATCCTCCCGATGCCATTAACATGACCTACGACGGGCTGCATCCGTCTGACAAAGGATATGCCGTTATTGCCAAAATGCTGGTGAAAGAAATGAAGCGGTATAAATAATAAGAACTACCCTGTGGGTAGCACAGGAACTTTTTGCGAGCACGAAACGATAGCCTGAAAAGCAGGATTTTTAAACCCTCAGCCACTCCATTTGCACAGTCGCTTTTTCATGGATCCCAGGCCTTTATTTGGTATATTTGATGTGGATTAACAAATGACCCAAAAGCTTACTGAATAACGCTATTCAACCAGCGGGCAGCATGGAGCAGGACAGGAAAATCAGGAATAAGGATATATTCGCCTGAAGTGCTGCTTTTTTAATAGGAAGCATAAGTTTTTGCCATATGACGATCTGCAAAAAAATTGGATATCTCGTATGCCTCATAGGAGGTATTGCCGCTTCGTTTCCTTCCTGCGATAATGGAGGCGGTAGTAATGCTGCCGAAAAAATACCCGATGTGGTGAGTTATAATTTTGATATCCGCCCCATTATATCCGACAAATGTTCTGCATGCCACGGCCCCGATGCCAATAAAAGAGAAGCGGGTTTGCGGATGGATGATCCCGAAAGCGCCTTTAAAGCGCTCAAGGAAAACCCTAATGCCCATGCCCTGGTTGCAGGCAAGCCGGAACTGTCGCAGGCCTTTCTTCGCATAAGTACTAAGGATACGGCATTGCTGATGCCTCCCCCGTCTTCCAATTTAAAACTATCGCAACACGAAATCAGGCTTATCGAAAAATGGATCAAACAGGGCGCCAAGTACGAAAAGCACTGGGCGTTTGTAGCGCCCGTAAAGCCTGCGGTTCCTGAAGTGGAGCATACCAACTGGCCAAGGAACGAGATAGATCATTTCATTGCACAAAAAATGGAGCAAAAAGGCATGGCTCCCAGCGAAATGGCCGATAAGGAAAGGTTATTGAAAAGACTTAGTCTTGATATTACCGGCTTGCCGCCCACCCTGGAAATGATGGATGCGTTTTTGGCAGACAATAGCGTGGATGCCTATGAAAAAATGGTAGACCAATTATTGAAGGATCCTGCATACGGAGAAAAAATGTCGCTGCACTGGCTCGACCTGGCACGGTATGCCGATTCGCATGGCTACCAGGATGACGGCTACCGCACCCAATGGCCCTGGCGCGACTGGGTGATCCATGCTTTCAATAAGAACATGCATTACGATGAGTTTGTAACCTGGCAATTGGCGGGTGACCTGCTCCCCAACTCCACCAAAGAACAGTTACTGGCTACCGGCTTTAACCGCAATCATAAGATAACGGAAGAGGGCGGCGTAATTCCTGAAGAATACCGCATCATGTATGTAACAGACCGTAATGATCTTTTTGGCAAAGGGTTACTGGGCGTTACGCTGGAATGCGCGCATTGCCACGATCATAAATACGATCCCTTTTCACAAAAGGAATATTACGAGCTATTCGCTTTTTTTAATAATGTAAAAGAAGTAGGTATAGAATCGGTGATCGGCGGACCGGAAACCTATGCCAAAAAACCTTTGATGGAGATCAGTAATGAAGATGCCAAAACCATCCTGGATTTCATTAATAAGCCCGATACCAGCAGGCTCATCGTGTCGGTTATGGGTGATCTTGATACGATACGGCCAACGCATGTTCTGCAGCGCGGTGAATATGACTTGCCCGGCGAGGTAGTAGAGCCGGCAACCCCTGCAGCGATCTTGCCATTTAATGAAGCATATCCAAAGAACAGGCTGGGCCTGTCCAAATGGCTGTTTGATAAAAAGAACCCCCTTACTGCAAGAGTGTATGTAAATATATTATGGCAGGAGTTTTTCGGCAGGGGCATTGTTAAAACTTCGGGCGACTTTGGCATGCAGGGAGAGCTGCCTTCACACCCGGCATTGTTAGACTGGCTGGCGGTGGATTTTATGGAACATAACTGGGATATTAAGCGCCTGGTAAAACAAATGGTTACTTCGGCAACCTACCGCCAGTCGGCTGTTATCAGTAAAGAAAAGCTGGCAACCGATCCCGAAAATATATGGCTTGCCCGCGGGCCACGGTATCGCATACCCGCTGAGCTGATCAAAGACCTGGTATTGTCCAGCAGCGGGCTGCTGAATAAAACAATAGGCGGCCCCAGTGTAAAACCTTACCAGCCCGAAGGGTTGTGGGAAGGCGCCACTTCGGGCCGGGGGCTTTTATCGGTATACAAGCAGGATCATGGAGCGGCGTTGTACCGGCGGGGTATGTATACTTTAATTAAACGTACCGTGCCTCCACCCACGATGGCAATTTTTGATGCCAGCAACCGCGATATGTGTGAAGTAAAAAGGCTAAAGACCAATACGCCATTGCAGGCGCTGGTAATGATGAATGATCCTGCCGTACTGGAAGCTTCCCGGGTGCTGGCCGCTACATTGCTGGAAGAAAAATCAGCAGCCGGGGAAAAGATAAGTAAAGCTTTTCGCCTGATCGTTTGCAGGAAGCCGGCCGAAAAAGAATTAGAAGTGCTAACCAATTATTATAACAAACAGCTAAAAACGATAGAAGATCAGTCTGCCGAAAAAATGCTGGCCATAGGCGAACATCCCGTTAATGAACAGGTAGATAAAAAAGCGCTGGCGGCAATGATGCGGGTGATATCAACGATATATAACCTGGAAGAAACGATTATGAAATCGTAGGGGAGAGGTGAGAGGTGAAAGGTGAAAGAAAAGATCATGCTTATGGTTAGTATACTTTAGCTGATAGCTGACAGCTAAAGTTGAGTGATATACATTTTAAATAGCGATTTATGCACAAAGAAATTATTGAGCACGGGCTTACATGGAACAGGCGGCGGTTTTTGTCGGCTATGAGCCTGGGCGTGGGAAGCGTGGCATTGGGCTCTTTGCTGATGCCTGATTTGTTTAAAAGTGCCGGCGCAGAAGAGGCGGGCTTACCGCCCGGTATTCCGCATTTTGCGCCCAAAGCCAAAAGAGTGATCTATCTTTTCCAGAATGGTGCTCCTTCCCAGCAGGAACTGTTCGACTATAAGCCGAAACTCAGGGAAATGATGGGGCAGGAAATTCCTCCTTCGGTGCGGGGAACGCAAAGGCTTACCGGCATGACAGCCAACCAGTCTTCTTTTCCTTTGGTAGGATCGTTTGTTGACTTCAAGCAATACGGAGAATCAAGGGCTTGGGTAAGCAACCTGATGCCCTATACCGCTAAGATCGTGGATGACCTTTGCATTGTACGCTCCATGTATACCGAAGCCATCAATCATGATCCTGCGCTTACGTTTTTACAAACAGGTTCACAACAGGGCAACCGGCCAAGCATGGGTTCATGGCTGAGCTACGGACTGGGCAATGAAAATAAAAACCTGCCCAGCTTTACGGTAT
The DNA here is from genome assembly GCA_964450515.1 of uncultured Terrimonas sp. Classification (GTDB taxonomy): domain Bacteria; phylum Bacteroidota; class Bacteroidia; order Chitinophagales; family Chitinophagaceae; genus Agriterribacter. The sequence goes on from CAYVEI010000061.1 coordinate 15,780, forward strand.
TGCTTTCGCGTGGTGTAGGCAACGGGCAGGGGGTATATTCCAAACTCTGGTCTAACGGATTTTTAGACTCCGTTCACCAGGGGGTGCAGTTCAGTAAAGGAGAGAACCCGGTGCTGTACCTGCGCGATCCCGAAGGTATGAACAGGCATGAACGCCGGGAAATGCTCGACAACCTGTCTGAGTTGAATCAAATGTCGTATGCGGCATTTGGCGACCCCGAAATAACGGCAAAAGTACAGCAATACGAAATGGCCTACCGGATGCAAACCGCCATACCGGAAGTAATGGACCTGTCGAAAGAACCGGATGATATTGTTAAGTTATACGGCCCGGATTGCCTGGTGCCCGGAACCTATGCCGCCAACTGTTTGCTGGCGCGTAAATTATCCGAAAACGGCGTTCGCTTCGTGCAATTGTACCATCAGGGATGGGATCAGCATGGTAACCTTCCTTTTGAAATAGCCAAACAGGCGATGGATGTAGACCAGGCTTCAGCGGCATTGGTTACGGATTTAAAACAACGCGGACTGTTAGACGAAACGCTTGTGATATGGGGCGGAGAATTTGGACGCACCAGCTACACACAGGGCAGGCTTACGGCTGATAATTACGGACGTGATCATCACCCGCGTTGCTTTACGATATGGATGGCAGGCGGCGGCATTAAGCCCGGTATGGTATA
>CAYVEI010000061.1:16561-23532 GCA_964450515.1 uncultured Terrimonas sp.
CGCGTTGCTTTACGATATGGATGGCAGGCGGCGGCATTAAGCCCGGTATGGTATATGGCGAAACCGATGAGCTGGGATACAATATTATAAAGAACCCGGTGCATGTGCACGATTTCCAGGCCACTGTTTTGCACCAGTTAGGATTGAACCATGAAAAGCTGATCTTTAAGCATCTCGGCCGCAGGTACAGGCTAACGGATGTTTCAGGAGTAGTAGTTAAAGATATTATCAGTTAGGCAATTGTTTTAATTCCGGGTTCAGCCTTTCGGTTTTAACCAGCCGGTTTTTCAATGATGAATAAGCGTGTAAATGAATAAAAGAGTAAAGCTTTTTGCGGAACAATTATTAATCGTATTCAATATATTCATTGCTTTCCTGCTGTTATTTGAAAACAAGCTGGAAGTGCCGGCCTGGCTGCAGCCTGTTGGCCGTATGCACCCGTTGCTGCTTCACTTTCCCATTGTGCTGCTGTTGCTGGCCTTAGCCCTGCAATGGTATGCGGCTTCTTCCAGCCGGGGTTCCGGTAATTTTTATCCTGTGTTTTCACAAAACCTGCTGCTGTCGGGTGCTTTACTTTCAGGCGTTACAGTAGTAATGGGGTTATTCCTTTCCAAAGAAGAAGGTTATTCGGGCAATACTTTACAATGGCATAAATGGACAGGCGCGGGTATTTTCTTCCTGGCCTCCATTATATACTGGGCCGCTAATAGATCATGGTATAAAGGGATCATAGCGAAAGCGGCTGGCGTTGTGGCTGTGGTTTCGCTTATGCTTACGGGCCATTTCGGCGCCAGCTTAACGCACGGGGAGGATTTTATCCTGCAGCCCCTATCTGTGTACTATAAAACCCCTGCTGTACCCATTGACCAGGCTATTGTTTTTGATCATGTGATTCGGCCCATCTTTGAAAAAAAATGCATGAGCTGTCATAATCCTGACAAACTGAAAGGAGAATTGATACTGGCCGATTCGGCATCCATCGTTAAAGGAGGGAAAACAGGTCAATTGTTCGTGCCGGGAAACCCCGGTATCAGCCTGCTGTTAGAACGGGTGCACCTGCCATTGGAAGAAAAAAAGCACATGCCTCCCAAAGGAAAGACCCAGCTTACTGAAAATGAAATTGCACTGCTTACGGTATGGATAAGGAATGAAACACCTTTTACACAAAAAGTAATGGAGCTGCCTCCGGATGATTCTTTACGGTTGTTGGCCGCTGCTGTGCTGGAACCGGCGGAAATACAGGAAGAGCAGTTTGATTTTGCTGCGGCTGATGAAAAAATAATTGCAAAGCTTAACACCGACTATCTTACCATTACGCCATTGGCGAAGGCATCTCCCGCCTTAGAAGTAAATATTTATAACAGGGCTGCCTACACGAAAAAACAATTAGAAGTACTAACAGAGGTCAGGAAGCAGGTTGTAGCGCTCAATCTTAATAAGCTGCCGGTTACCGATGAGGATATGAAGATCATAGGGCAGTTTGAGAACCTGCGTAAGTTAGATCTGAATTTTACAGATATTACCGCAAACGGGTTGAAGGAACTGGCGTCGCTTAAGCACCTGAAGCGGTTAACACTATCGGGCACAGCAGTAAAATATAATGAGCTGAAAGCGCAGTTGCCCCTGTTTAAAAGCCTTGAAACCATTTCGGTATGGAATACGGGAATAGCGCCCGGCGAAGCCGAAGAGTTACAAAAAGCCTATCCCGCCATAACCTTCATTAAGGGGTTCACGGATGATGGAAGTAACCCGCTTAAGCTGAACCCTCCGCAAATAGCGAATAGCAGTGTGGTATTTGACCGGCAGTTGCCGCTGCAGTTAATGCATCCTATAAAAGGCGTGCAGTTGTATTATACCACAGATGGCAGTGATCCGGACAGTACACACGCTATGTTGTTTGATCCCCAAACCGTTCTCACCGAAAACACTACCATCAGGGCCAAAGCGTTTAAGGAAGGATGGTATTCCAGCGATATAGCAGAATTTGGTTTTTTCCGGAACACATATCTACCCGACAGTGTTTGGTTGCTTTATCCTTTAAACAGCGTTCACCAGGCAGAAGGAGCGCATACCTTCTTTAATACGAAGCTGGGTGCTATAGGCGCCAATAATCCCGCATGGGCCAATTATTTTGCCGGTGTACGCCAAAATGATATGGCGCTGGTGTCTGAATTTAAACAGCCCGTTACCCTGTCTTCCGTTGGATTACATTATATGATCGAGGAAGCTACCGGCATTTATCCCCCGGCATGGGTAGAGGTTTGGGGTGGGGAAAATGAGCGCCGGATGAAGCTGCTGGTTAAAATAAAGCCGCCGCTTCCTGCCAAAGGCGATGCGCCCTCGCTGAAGCTGGCGGAGGGAAGCTTTAAACCACAAACTTTGTCTTATCTTAAAATCGTTGCCCGGCCCTATGCGGAGGGTGAACACAAAAAGCTGCTGCTGGTAGACGAAATGTTTTTGAACTGATGTGGAAAAAGCAAAAGCAAATGTTGCCCTAAGTTTGCGAAATTTGCAGCATGAGCCAATTTTCCCATCTCCATGTTCATACCCAATATTCCCTTTTAGATGGCGCCGCATCTATCAGTGGTTTGTACCAGAAGGCGATAAAGGATGAAATGCCGGCGCTGGCTATCAGTGATCATGGCAATATGTTTGGCGTATTTGCTTTTGTGGCGGAAGCGTATAAGCACAGGGTTGATCCCAATGATAAAAAAAGCCCCTTAAAAGTAAAGCCTGTTGTGGGCTGTGAGTTTTATATTACGGAAAACCGCCTTCGTAAAGTATTTTCAAAAGAAGAAAAAGACCCGCGGCATCACCAGATATTATTGGCCAAAAATGAAACCGGCTACCGTAACCTCAGTAAGCTCACCTCGCTGGGCTTCATTGAAGGCATGTACAGCAAGTACCCGCGTATTGATAAAGCGCTTATCCATAAACATCATGAAGGACTGATTGCCACCACCTGCTGCTTAGGCGCGCTGGTGCCGCAAACCATTTTAAAGAAAGGAGAGGAGGAAGGAGAAAATGAATTTAAATGGTGGCTGAACATTTTCCAGGAAGATTTTTACGTGGAATTACAACGGCATGGCATACCCGAACAGGAAAAAGTGAATGCCGTATTGCTGAAATACGCAAAAAAATATAATGTTAAGATCATTGCTTCCAACGACTCTCATTATGTAGATCAGAAAGATTTTAATGCCCACGATATCCTCCTGTGTATTAATACCGGTGAAAAGCAGGCCACACCCGCTTTACGCGAATTTTCGGATGATGATATCGCTGTAAAAAACAAACGCTTCGCTTTTCCCAACGACCAGTTCTATTTTAAGACCACGCAGGAAATGAAACAGGTATTTCACGATCTGCCCGAAGCCATTTACAATACCGGCGAGATCGTAGATAAGATAGACCTGCTTGATCTGAAAAGAGATATCCTGCTCCCTAATTTTCCTATCCCCAAGGAATTCCAGGTTCATGCAGATAATAACCTCAACCAGTGGGAATACCTGAAGCATATTACCTATGAAGGCGCCGCAAAGCGCTATGATCCCATGACGGCTGAAGTGGAAGAACGCATTAATTTTGAGCTGTTCACCATTAAGTCCATGGGCTTCGCGGGCTACTTCCTGATCGTGAGCGACTTTATTAAGGCCGGAAGGGATATCGGTGTTTTTGTTGGCCCGGGGCGTGGTTCCGCTGCGGGATCTGTTGTAGCCTATTGCATAGGCATCACCAATATTGATCCCATAAAATACAACCTGCTGTTTGAAAGGTTTCTTAATCCCGACCGTAAAAGCATGCCCGATATTGATACGGATTTTGACGATGAAGGCAGGCAGAAAGTAATTGAATACGTGGTGGATAAATATGGTAAGAACCAGGTGGCGCAGATCATTACCTATGGCACCATGGCCGCCAAAATGAGCATTAAGGACGTGGCGCGTGTAATGGATCTGCCCCTGGCCGATTCCAATATATTGGCTAAGCTGGTTCCTGAACGTCCGGGTATTTCGCTGAAGCGGGTATTGCATGCGCCGCTTCATACCAAAGAAGGGGAGAAGTCGCTGGAAGAAAAAGAAGGGCTGTCGGCCGATGATCTTGAAAATGTAAAAAAGCTGCGCCAGTTCTACAATGGCAGCGATATGCATTCCAAAGTGCTGCATGAAGCCGAAATATTAGAAGGGTCGGTACGCAATACCGGCATACATGCTGCGGGTATTATTATCGCGCCTAAAGACCTCACCGAATTATTACCGGTTGCCATTGCCAAAGATTCTGATCTGTGGGTTACACAAATTGAAGGAAGCGTAATTGAAGAAGCCGGTGTAATTAAAATGGACTTCCTGGGTTTAAAAACCCTGAGCATTCTTAAAACGGCGTTACAGCTTATCAAACAAAATCATGATATCGTTATAGACCTCGATACGATCCCGTTAGATGATGAAAAAACCTATCACTTATATCAACGCGGCGATACCAACGGCACCTTCCAGTTTGAAAGTATGGGTATGCAGAAATACCTGCGTGAGCTGAAGCCGGATAAATTTGGTGATCTCATTGCCATGAACGCGCTGTACCGCCCCGGCCCTTTGGCCTATATTCCCAACTTTATTGACCGCAAGCACGGGCGTGAACAGATTACCTACGATTTGCCCGAAATGGAAGAAATATTATCGGATACTTATGGTATTACCGTGTACCAGGAGCAGGTGATGCTATTGTCGCAAAAGCTGGGGGGCTTCAGCAAGGGCGATGCGGATGTGCTGCGTAAGGCCATGGGTAAAAAGCAAAAATCGGTATTGGATAAAATGAAGGCCCAGTTTATTTCGGGAGCTGCGGCAAAAGGACATGATGCAAAAGTGCTGGAGAAGGTATGGTCAGACTGGGAAGCATTTGCCCAGTATGCTTTTAATAAATCGCATTCTACCTGTTATGCATTAGTAGCCTATCAAACCGCCTATTTAAAAGCGCATTACCCATCCGAGTATATGGCAGGCGTGCTGAATCATGCGGGAGCCATTGAAAAAATAACCTTCTTCATGGAAGAATGCAAACGCATGGGACTGAAAGTGCTTGGACCCGATATTAACGAATCGCAAAAAGGTTTTGCCGTTAATGCAAAAGGTGAGATCCGTTTTGGACTGGGCGGATTAAAAGGTGTGGGAGAGGCGGCCATAGAAGGGATCATTGAAGAGCGGAAAAAAGGACATTACAAATCCATTTTTGATCTGGTAAAACGCGTTAACCAGCGGATGGTTAATAAAAAGTCGTTGGAATGCCTGGCGTATTCAGGTGCTTTTGATTGCTTTAGCGATATACACCGGGCGCAATATTTTTATATCCCGCAGGGCGATACGTCTACAGGACTGGAGAAGATCATTAAATTCGGTAATATATTTCAAAACCAGGCGGCCAATACCACCAACACTTTATTTGGCGACTTGCAGATGCCCGAGGTAATGCCCCCGAAATTACCCGATTGCACACCCTGGACCTTAACGGAATGGCTGGATCATGAAAAGGCTATTACAGGCATTTTTTTAAGCGGTCATCCGTTAGATCATTTCAGTTTTGAAATGAAGCATTATGGCATTACCACTATCGCGGATTTCATTGAATTTAAGGATACGCTGTTAAGTCATCCGAATCCTTTCCGGCAATTCAGGATCGCCGGACTGGTTTCCGATGCACAGCACCGCACCACACGCAACGGAAAGCAGTTTGGTGTTTTTTCGCTGGAAGATTATTCAGGCAAGACCGAACTGGCATTGTTTGGGGAAGACTACGTGCGGTTTAAAGATCATTTCAGTCCCGGTAACGTGCTTTTTGCCACAGGTAATTTTAAGGCGCGGTGGAACAGCGCAACAGATTTTGAATTTAAGCTGAACAGTGTAATGTTGCTCGAAACCGTGAAAAGATTGTTAACGCGGCAGTTGGAGGTTGAGCTGCATCCCAAGCTTTTAACAGAAGAAATGATGAATTTTATTGATAACAATGTAAGATCGTTCCCGGGTAAGTCGGCCATCAGGTTTGTATTATCAGAACCCAGGTCAAACTGGAAAGTAAGTATGTATACCTTAGAAAAAGGATTTGAAATGAATGACGAAATGGCTGCTTTCTTAGAAACAAATCCTGATATTGAAGTGAAGGTCACTGCTTTAGAAAAATAGAAGGAGGTCAAATTGTCTAATGCACAGGGTGTGGATAATGACATATCATCTTATTTGGCATAATGGACTTAAATTTGCAGACTGATATAACAAACAATACATTAAAAAACCATAAATAAAACTTAGTTACTATGGCACTCGAATTTACAGACACGAACTTCCAGGAAAAGGTATTGGATTCCGATAAGCTTTCTGTTATTGACTTCTGGGCAGAATGGTGTGGTCCCTGCCGCGCGATCGGTCCGGTTATTGAAGAATTAAGCAAAGAATATAACGGAAAAGTGAATGTCGGAAAGGTGAATGTTGATCATAACCCGCAGTTGTCTATTAATTATGGCGTTACTTCTATTCCGGCTATCTTATTTGTAAAAGACGGTAAGGTAGTAGACAAATTAGTTGGGGCTCAGCCTAAATCTAATTTCGTTAAAAAAATTGAACAACATATCGCGTAATACATTTCTTAGTGTGAATTGTTAAAGCAGGCGGAAACGCCTGCTTTTTCCATTTCAGCGGTAGGCTTTGGTTCCAGGTAGTTGGGGAAAATCCGTATCCGATATGGCAGGGTGGGTAGCTGCCACCAATGCACGAATGGATACGAAGGCAGTAGTGTAAATTTGTATAATACTTCAGGGCACCGTAGCTGAAGCGACAGTAGCATAAAAGCTAAATCAGCGCTCCTTCCCGAAAACGGGCTGTAATCCCTGCCAGCCGGCAGGCTGGGTTTTCGGGTGGCTTTTGGTTACTTTTTCCACAAAAAGTAACAGAAAAAATAGAAGACGTTAAAACAAAAAGTATAGC
>CAYVEI010000062.1:0-23316 GCA_964450515.1 uncultured Terrimonas sp.
CTGATGTTAATAACTGGCCCGATTCAAAAACAAATATTATTTACAATGCTGTTTGTCCGTTAGAGATTGAAAATTTTGTGGGAAACCTGACCGCGGAGGACCCCTATTTTTGGGAAGACACTTACCCGGTTACTGTAACTCTTGAAGGAACGGATATTCTGAATGTTGCCGGATTGAATCAAACACCATCGGAAGCCATGAAAATTAAAGTTGATTTTAAATCGTTTATAGCTACCGTAGATAAGCAGATAATAGATCCTGCACCCTGGTTCTTTTCCTATACTAACCTCGCAGTACAGGGAAGCGGCACCGTGGATGCATGTAATAACGTAATAAATTTAACCCTTACCTGGACAGTTGACCAGGGAAGCTTTGGAAGCGGCGACTTTATAATTAAGTTATAGGTAACTGGTTATATTATACTTTTAATATTTAAGGGGCTGATAAATCAGCCCCTTAAATATTTGTACAACTTATTTACAATTTTTCGCAGACCCAGGTAAAGCAACAATAAGTTCCCTACACCACCACCAGCTCATAAAACCTTTCCGGATGCAGGTATTGGTTGGCCAGTTCCTGTATCTCCTTAGCGGTAACATTTTTTATATCGGCAACAGCGGTATAAAAGTAATCTTCACCCAGCTCATTCAATATAATATTCTTCCACCTGCCTATAATATGAAAGGGCCCGTCAAGATCGCCCAGTATGGTTCCGATAAGATAATTCTTTACCAGCAGCAACTCTTCCTCCGTTACCGCTTTTTCACGCAATGCCTGCATTTCTTTATATACTTCCGCAATGGTGGCTTCGCAAACCTCTTTGCCGGCCTCGGTGCTGATCATCCAGGCCGTTTGCTGCACATGATTTTGCATATAGCTGTGAATGCCATAAGTATACCCTTTATCTTCTCTTATATTGCTCATGAGCCTTGAGCCAAAATAACCGCCAAACAGCGTATTCAGCACCTGCGCTTTGGTAAAATGGGGATGATGCCTGCCGGGAAAATGACTGGCTATGCGAATGGCGCCCTGGATGCCTTCCTTATCATTAATGATCCTGTGCTTTTTTTCTGCGGCCGCTTCTACGGGATGGGTGATCTCCGGCAACTGCGTTTTGTTTAATGGCAAGCTTCCGAAATTTTCATTCAATAACCGTTCAATATCAGGCGGCAGCCTGCCTGCGATAAATATGGTGCAGTGCCCGTTTACATAATACTGATCAAAAAACCGGCGGAGTTGCTCAGGCTGCAATGCGTCATAAGCTACGGTAGAACTGTATTTTCCATAAGGATGATTGATGCCGAACAAATATTCATCAATTAACCGGTTCGACACAAAATCGCATTTCTTAAGGTTTACCTCAAGCTTTTGTTTCATATTTTGCCTGTAAATATCCAGTTCCGTTTCCGGCATAGTAGAATCGGTGATCAACTCCTGTATAACGGGTAATAGCTCATGCAGGTGCTTGGTTAGGCTGTGTAAGCTAAGCACGGCGGTTTCATTATAACAGGCACGGTTAAGGTAAGAACCGTAATACTCGAAATGTTCATTAATGTTGAATGCATTTTGCCGGGAAGTGCCGTTTTTGAGCATGTGATTGGTAACCGAAGCCACCATATTCTGATGCTCATACCAGTTACCCGCATTAAAAACCAGTTCTAATTGTACCACTTCTTCCACACCCGCATCAATGGCATATACGGCAACGCCGTTGTTTAAAACAAACTTCCTGAAGGGTTTTAATTCAAGCGTATAATTTATGGCATCTTTAATGCCGGGAGCAAATTGCCTGTTCACCATGTTCAATACTTTCTGTTTTAATGATTACCAAAATAATACATGGCAATGCTGTTGTTAGGGTCAAAAATAGTTCCGGCTTCCTGCTGCAGTTCCGCAGCGCTCACCAACTGGTACCGTTCTAATTCTTCATTGATCATATTGGTATTACCCAATAAAGTATAAAAGGAAAGGCTGCCTGCCCTGTTCATCAGGCTCATATCTTCAAAAGTGATCACGCTTTCTGTTTTGTTTTTTACTTTCCGTAATTCTTTTTCTTCAACGGGGGTATCCTTTATTTTTTGGAGCTCGGCCTCTACCGCTGCTTCGGCGTCTTCCATTTTTACGCCTTTCACCAGCTTGCCCTCAATGGCTGCCAGCCCGGCATCTATGCTTCCGAAATGATAACAGCCAATATTACTGAAGAGCTGTTTCTCTTTCACCAGCGATTGAAACAGCCGCGATGATCCGCCGCCGCTCAATACTTCAGTAAGCAGATCGGTTGCGTAATACCTGCGGTCTGTTCGTGAGCAAATATGCCAGCATTTATAAAACGCGTCTGCGGGCACATTGGCGTGAACTTCTAATTTACGGGGAGCGGTTTGCACGGGCTCCTGTGGAAGATGCCGTATATATTTCTCTCCCGAAGGAATATCGCCGAACCATTTTTCGGCAAGCTGCCTTACCTGCGCTGTGGTAACATGTCCTGCTACCGTAAGTATGGCATTCAATGGCCGGTAATGCTTAAAGAAAAAACGCTTAACATCTTCCAGCGTTGCGTTTTCAATATGGCTAAGCTCCGATCCAATAGTCATCCACCGGTAAGGATGCGTTGTATAGGCAAGGCTGCGTATTTTGTGCCATACATCGCCATAAGGCTTATTGAGGTAGTGCTCCTTAAACTCTTCGCTTACTACTTTACGTTGCGTTTCTAAGCTCTTTTCGCCAAAGGCCAGGCTTAGCATCCTGTCGCTTTCTAACCAGAAAGCGGTTTCTATATTCTCTGCCGGCAACTGGCAGTAGTAATTGGTAAGATCATTGGTGGTATAGGCGTTATTCTCTCCTCCCGCACGCTGCAGCGGTTCGTCGTATGATGATATATTAACAGAGCCGCCGAACATCAGGTGCTCAAACAAATGCGCGAACCCGGTTTTTGAAGGATCCTCATCCCTTGCGCCCACATCATACATTACATTTACAACTGCCATAGGTGTGGCATGATCTTCATGCACCACAACCCTTAATCCGTTTTGCAGAACAAACTGTTCAAATGGTATCATAGTTAAAAGTTCGTGTAGCTTAGAAAGGATTGCAAAATTAGGAGGAATATATGGAAAACGGTTTTAAATCAGAGAATACTGGCAGGTTTTAGTGTAAGCACAACAAGGCTGTCGCTGCGGTTTACAATAATTTTTATTCGCTGACCGGGTACCTGCAGCAGGTTTTTATAGGTTTGAATGTTATTGGAAATGTTATTACCTACGCTTACTACAATATCGCCGGTTTTAAATCCCGCTTCCTCACCGGGCGATCCGGCTATTACATCCTCCACCTGTATCCTGCCTTCAACAACGTAAATGCCTAAACCCGTGTAAGCGTAATCGAAAGGAGCACGGTAATGAGAATTAGGAACAAGATGTATTTCGCGTTTGGCATAATTAAGCGTTACATTAAAGCGCCGCAGCAAATCATTGCCTACCAAACCTGCCAGGTAAGGATAGGCCGTGATGTTATAAATATCTTCAAAAATATAGGTAGGCACATTACGAAACCGGTAGGGGCCTATGCGCACTTCCTTTACCGTGGTTAACCGCATTTCCATTTTACCTCCCAGCCCCTCAGCCTGCGTAAGGAAAGGCTTTTTCTTTGGATTAAGCACCGCGCTGTCTTTGCTAAAGCTGTCGGAAAGCAAAAAGCACAGTCCTGCCCCGGAATCAAAATAGAACCTTGAATTAAACCGCCTGTCGTCCCTGAAATCTGCCTGCATGATGGGAATGGAAGTGAGTAATGGTCTTAAAATAAAGCCGCCGCGTTTATATTTAAAATCACCCTGCGAATACACCGACAGCAGCAGGTTATCGTAGTCAAAATGAACAATAAACCGGCTAAAAAAGCTAAAGCCTATTATGCCGTCTATTTTAACGCCGTATACGCTGGAAAGAATTTCGTAATCATTAACGTGGAAATTAAGACTGTCTAATGACAACCCGGGCAGATGAAGGGTGGCGTTATATAAAAAATTCACTTTTCGTATACCTGCTATACCCCGGATGGTTCTTTCTGATGGCTGCGTGGGTATAGACAATTCACTTACGGTAGAAGAGTCGAGTGAAATGCCGCCGCTTCCCGTGTCTAATATAAAATTCAATGTATCGGGATAATGGTTCACACGGGCCTGAATGATGACCACGCCGCCGCTGAACTGCTGAAATTTGAATTGTGTGATCAGCTTTGCAGGTTCGCCGGAAACGATCCTGTGGCTGGCATAGGTTGCCGCCGAAGGTATTAATGTAGCGATATATGCAAAACAGGCAAATATTATTTTCATATGTAGTTCATAAATTTAATCCTTTTTGTATAGAAAATCGGCCCGCTCATCATTCATAATCTTATTACTTTTGCAAATACGGGTATAGTATTGCTGTTAAAACTATACACCGGGGTGCTACGCTTATTTTTTATGTGAAGAAGCCATTAACTATGATGAATGTTGGAGATGTTTTACAAAAAGCGCTGGAACTGGAGTTCCTTACGGCAGAAGAAGGAATGTTTTTGCATGAGAACGCTGCGTTAACTGAGCTAATGTATACTGCCGATGAAATGCGAAAGCAGCATGTTCCCCATGGTAAGGTTACGTGGCAGATAGACCGCAATGTGAATACCACCAACGTGTGTATCGCCAATTGTAAATTTTGTAATTTCTACCGTATTCCGGGCCATGCAGACGCCTATATAACCGATATGCCTGCCTACCGTAAAAAAATAAAAGAAACCATAAAATACGGGGGCGATCAACTCCTGCTGCAGGGCGGGCATCATCCCGCATTAGGGCTTGATTTTTATACCGGCACTTTTCGTGCCATCAAAGCAGAATTCCCGGATATTAAACTGCATGCGCTCGGCCCTCCTGAAGTAGCACATATCTGCAAGCTCGAAAAAATGAGCCATCACGATGTGCTGAAAGCATTAAAGGAATCGGGACTTGATTCTTTACCGGGCGCCGGTGCAGAAATATTAACAGACAGGGTAAGAAGGCTGATCAGCAAAGGAAAATGCGGCGCGCAGGAATGGCTCGATATCATGCATGAAGCACATAAGCTGCATATTACTACCAGCGCCACTATGATGTTCGGGCATGTAGAAACCCTGCAGGAGAGGTTTGAGCACCTGGTAAAGCTCCGTGAAGTGCAAAGCAGGAAACCTGAAGACGCGAAAGGGTTTCTGGCATTTATTCCGTGGACTTTCCAGGATGTGGATACTTTGCTTACCCGCATACGTGGTGTGCATAATCTTACCACTGCTGAAGAATATATTCGCATGATCGCGCTTTCCCGCATTATGCTCCCCAATATAAAAAACATACAGGCTTCATGGCTTACGGTAGGTAAAAAAACAGCGCAAATTTGTTTACATGCAGGCGCCAATGATTTTGGCAGCATTATGATAGAAGAAAATGTGGTAAGCGCTGCGGGTGCGCCTCACCGTTTTACCTACAGATCCATCCAGGATGCCATACGCGAAGGAGGCTTCGAACCCCAATTGCGGAACCAGCAATATGAATGGCGCGAGATACCTGAATTAATAGAGGAGCAGTTGATTGATTATTAAAGTGAGTTGTCAATGATGAACTTACCAACTCACTACTTACAACTTACCACTTTTTTATTCACTCACCACCAGCCGGAAGCCATTGCCGTGTATATTCACTATTTCGAGGTTGGGATCTTCCCTAAGGTATTTTCTGAGCTTGGCAATATACACGTCCATGCTTCTTCCGTTAAAGTAGGTATCGCTGCCCCATATGCGCTTTAATGCAATTTCCCTGGGCAGCAAGTCGTTTTTATATTCTGCCAGCATTTTCAGCAATTCATTTTCTTTGGGCGATAAGGTTTGTGTTTTTCCTGCAATAATAAGCTCGCGTAATTTAGGATTGAAATGATAGTTACCCAGATCAAACTCTATGTTGGCGGCATCCTTATTCAGATCGTCATTGCGTTTAAGTATAGCTTTAATTTTCAGCAGCAGTACTTCACTGTCAAAAGGCTTGGTTATATAGTCGTCGGCGCCTAACTTATAACCCTGGATAATATCTTCCTTCATTGTTTTCGCGGAAAGAAAAAACAGGGGAATATCCGGGTTAATATCCCTGATCTCCTCGGCCAGCTTAAAGCCATCCATGTTAGGCATCATTACATCCAGCAGGCAAAGCTCAAACTTTTCGCGCTGAAAAGCAGCTAAGCCCAGGCGTCCGTCTCTTTCTAAGGTTACATCGTAATCATTGAGCTCAAGATAATTTTTCAATACCAGCCCCAGGTTCTGATCATCTTCGCATAACAATATTTTGTGCTTTTGTGCTTCCATAATTCAAACATTTAGTGACAAATAAATATAATTAGTTTCCGCTTTATAATAAAACGTGAATAAACTTTTGTTAAACCTATTAAATATACGAATCTTTAAATTTGCAGTTAAATATACCAATCATGCGGTTAACACCGGAAAACAAGTTTAAAAAGCTGATCGTAATAGGCGACAGGCTTTTGATAAAACCCCTGCAATCTGATCAAAAAACCGCCAGTGGCCTGTATCTTCCGCCCGGCGTGCAGGAAAAGGAAAAGGTACAGCAGGGATATGTAATTAAGCACGGCCCGGGTTATGCTATTCCAATGCCCGTTGAAAATGAGCCCTGGAAAACCGAGGAAGAGCAGGTAAAATATATTCCGCTCCAGGCAAAGGAAGGCGATTTAGCCATTTTTTTACTGAGCGGGGCAACAGAAGTAATGTATGAAGATGAAAAATATTTCATTGTTCCGCAAAGCGCTATATTAATGCTCGAAAGAGAAGAGGATATATAAGAATTAAATTTACCCGGTTGCGTTAATCCTTATAACTTTCCCTAAAATTATTGAACATGGCTGATAAAAACACATTTATACAATCCGTTACTGCCGGTTATACATTCAGGGGTGAAAGCTTTACATTAGGCGCTGCTATGCTTAATGGTGAAGTGCTGAGCGAAGCCCCTGTTCATTTGCCGCTAAAAACAATGAACAGGCACGGGTTAATAGCAGGAGCTACCGGCACGGGGAAAACCAAAACCCTGCAGGTAATTGCCGAAGGATTAAGCAATGCCAGCGTACCGGTATTGCTGATGGATATTAAAGGCGATTTAAGCGGCATGGCCGAAGCCGGTGTATGTAACGATAAAATTAAAGAGCGGTATGGTAAAATGGCGCTGGAATATGTTCCCGCATCTTTTCCGGTTGAACTGATGAGCCTTAGCGGGGAAAAAGGTGTTCGGTTGCGGGCTACCGTTAGTGAGTTTGGCCCTGTGTTAATTTCAAAGATCCTCGGATTAAACGATACGCAACAGGGACTGGTGGCGCTGATCTTTAAATATTGCGACGACCAGAAGATACCCCTGCTTGATCTGAAGGATTTTATTAAAATGCTTCAGTATATCAGCAATGAAGGAAAGCCTGATATTGAAAAACAATATGGTAAAATATCTACCACAAGTACAGGCACTATATTGCGGAAGATCATAGAGTTGCAGCAGCAGGGTGCTGATGTGTTTTTTGGAGAGCCTTCTTTTGAAGTGGATGATTTAATGCGGATCAGCGATGACGGGAGAGGGATCATTAATATACTTAGGGTAACAGACATGCAGAACCGCCCCAAGCTGTTCTCTACTTTTATGCTGCAGCTCCTTGCCGAACTGTATGCAGTTTTGCCTGAGGCCGGCGACTTGGATAAACCTAAGCTGGTATTATTTATTGATGAAGCCCACTTAGTATTCCAGGAGGCAACGAGCGCTTTGCTTCAGCAAATAGAAACCATCATTAAGCTGATACGCTCCAAAGGAGTGGGTATTTTCTTTTGTACGCAAAACCCGCAGGATGTGCCCTCCTCTGTTTTAAGCCAGTTGGGCTTAAAAGTGCAGCATGCTTTGCGGGCATTTACCGCGGCCGACAGAAAAACCATTAAACAGGCAGCGGAAAACTATCCCGAAACCGCTTATTATAAGGTAAATGACCTTATAACGGAGCTGGGCATTGGCGAGGCCCTGGTAACCATGCTTAATGAAAAGGGAATACCTACCCCACTGGTGCACACATTACTTACTTCGCCGCAGTCGAGAATGGATGTATTAACCGATGCAGAGATCAATACCTTAACGGCGCAATCCAAACTGGTAAAAAAATATGCACAACCCGTTGACCGTGAAAGCGCTTATGAAATTTTATCTGCCAAATTAGAGGAAGCGGAAAAAAAATCGGCCGAAAATCCCCCCAAAAAAACCACTTCAAAGCCCGAACCCTCAGTTATTGAAAAAGTTTTAGACAATTCCGTATCAAGGCAGGTACAAAGAACCGCTGCTACTATTATTACCAGGAGCTTACTGGGGGCGCTGGGATTAGGAGGAAGGAGTAGTTCAAAAAAGAAAACAAGCTGGTTCTGAACACGTTAAGAAAGCTTTACAAAGAAAAGTAAAAAGATATTCCGTTTTTGATGAAACGCTTACAGGTAATTAGTAGAAAATATTAAGTGAATACCACTAAAAGGGTATTGTTAGAACAACTATCCTCATTATCTTTGACTCGGTTTTTCATAGGATATTGGATTTTAAAAACGGGCTGGATTTCTATCCTGGCCCTTTTTTTTTATACTTACTTTTCCGCCATACCCGGCTTCGCTCATCTCTATGTAGTTTTCAGCCAGTAAATGCTCAATTACCTTCCATATTGTTTGCTCATCTGTTATCCGGAGCTGCTGCATCAGTTCGTTTATAGTTAAGGGCCCCTGCATAAGCGCGCTGCTGATATCGGCCTGTAATAACGAAAAAGCATCGTTAGAAAGCCTTGTTTTCTTTTGTTGGATACAATTGTCGCAAATGCCACAGGGCTTTGCAGAAAGATCGTTAAAATAGTTGGCTATTATTTGTGCATGGCAATGCTGTATATCTTTAGCATAGCCAATAATGGCTTCTGTTTGCTGTATTAAAATATCCTTTCTTTTTTGATAATTGACCGTGTTAATCGTAAGGTTATCGGTTATTACCCTGTTACCCAAAAACCGGAGCTGTGGGGTATCTTTCAGTGGCTCGTATTGAATAAGTTCCCTGGCGCGGAGCTGCAGGAGGATGTTTTTTATTTCGCCGCTGCTTTTTTTTAAACCTTTTGCCATTTGCTTTTCACTTACCGGAACAGCAACATCAAAAATGCCTCCATAGGAACGAAGCAGAAACCTGATACAGGGCGTTAGCGCAGGATAATCTTTTTCTGCCTGCTGAAGGGTTTCTTTTCCGCAGCAAAAAACCACAGTTGAAGGAATAAAAAGCTGTTCATTGTATTCAATGATGCCTTCCTGCTCCAGCGCTTTGATGGCATAGGTAGCAGACACTATATTGAGCTTAAAACGCCTTGTAAACTCCTCCATATCAAAATCAAAAAAAACATCCCTGCCCGGGCCTGCCGGCAACTGGAGATAGTTTACCATACACTGGTAAATATGTTTAATGTATTCAAAAGAAGGAAAGCGGATATCTGGCTGCTTGTGCAGGTCGTCAATGTCCTGGTTAGTGTACAATAATACGGCGTACGATTTTTGTCCATCCCTGCCCGCCCTGCCGGCCTCCTGGTAATAGCTTTCTATGCAATCGGGGATATCGGCATGCACTACCGTTCTTACATCGGGTTTATCTATGCCCATCCCAAAAGCGTTGGTGCATACCATAATACGGGTTTTGTTCTTCAGCCAGTTTTCCTGCTTTTCGTTCCTGTCATCATGCGATAAGCCGGCGTGGTAATAATCGGCGCTGATATGGTGCAGTTGCAGCAATTCGGCTATTGTTTTGGTGCGTTTCCGGCTCCGGCAATATACAATTCCGCTGCCCGGTACTTTTCGAACAATCTGGAGCAGCTTATTCATTTTTACATCCGTATTAAATACGCTGTAGGAAAGGTTGGGCCTTTCATAGGATTGCTGAAATATTTGTTTTTCTTTAAACAGCAGCTTATCGCAAATGTCTTCCTGTACGGTTTTGGTTGCCGATGCCGTAAGCGCCAGCACGGGCACACCGGGTTTTTCCTGCCGTATGGCCGCAATAGTGAGGTAAGCAGGACGAAAATCGTAACCCCATTGCGAAATACAGTGGGCTTCGTCTACCGCAATGAGGTTAATGGGTAAAGCCGGTAAATATTCTTTGAAAAAAGCGGTCTCCAGGCGTTCGGGCGATACATACAGGAATTTATAATTGCCGTATAAGGCGTTGTCTAAGGTTTTCTTTACTTCGGTAAACGGCATTCCCGAATGAATGCTAAGCGCCAGTATCCCCTTTTCCTTCAGGTTTTGCACCTGGTCTTTCATTAATGCAATCAACGGCGTTATAACCAGGCAAATACCTTTTGAAGCTAAGGCCGGTACCTGGAAGCAAATGGATTTGCCTCCGCCGGTGGGCATAATGGCTAAGGTATCCCGGCCGTTTAATACAGATTGTATGATGCTTTCCTGCATTGGGCGGAATGCAGCATAGCCCCAGTTAGATTGTAATATGGAATGTATATCTGCCAAAAATGAATTGTAAAGGGCAAATATCAGTTAAAGAAACAAGAAGCCAAATTGCAGGAAACGATAAATAATAAACGTGAAGCCATTCACATCTCTCATAACAGCTGGTACCTGATGTATTACCCCATTTTCACATTTCCCACATTCTCAAATCACCTTCTTCACAAACAGTCTTCCCGAATTAATACCCAGCACCACATCGCTGAGCCCCATTGCCAGCGCACCGAACATAGGATTAAGCAAACCTACTGCCGCTACCGGTATGGCCACTACGTTATAACAAAATGCCCAGAACAAATTTTGCCTTATAGTAACAAAAGTATGCTTACCTAGGCCCAATGATAGGGGCAGGTTTTTCAGGCCATGATTCATGAGCACCACATCGGCTGTTTGAATAGCAATTTGCGATGCATCGCTTAATGAAATGCCGATGGTTGCTTTTGCAAGTGCCGGCGCATCATTAATCCCATCGCCCACCATGGCGGTAGGCGCCTGCCGGGAAAGTGATTCCACTATCGCTAATTTTTGTTCGGGTGTTTGTTCTGCCATAACTTTATCAATACCAAGCTCCCGGGCCAGTTGTTCACATTTGACTTTACTGTCGCCGCTTAAAAGATAAGTAGTGATTCCTTTTTTGTGCAGGTAGCTTACAACGCTCCTGGCTTCCGGACGTATATCATCCTTTACATCTATCCATCCTATCAGTTCATTGTTTTTAATGATATACACGTTATGCGTATTGTCTGCAGTAAGCGCTGATGCTGTTTTGTACGACCCTGCCCAATATTCATCTCCTTCTTTACCGGTAGCTTTTATTCCCAGTCCCTTAATTTCTTCTATGGTGGCCCAGCGTATATCGTTCCTGGTTTTCCATGCGGCGGCTACACTTTTTGCAATAGGATGGCCGGAATATTTTTCGAGGGAAAATGCAATGCGTTTTAATTCTTCTTCAGTAATACTGTCTTTAACGGTTTGAAAGCGATCAATGGTTAATTCACCGGTGGTGAGCGTTCCGGTTTTATCGAACACTACCTGCCGGATGTCTTTAAAAAGCTCCAGGCTCTTAGCATGACGGAAGAGCACGCCATTGCGGGCCGCACGTCCCAGCCCTACCGCTACGGCAGCGGGTGTTGCCAGTCCTAACGCACAGGGGCACGAAATAACCAGTACAGCAATGCTGCGCATTAAGGAAGCGGTGAAATCCTGCAGCACAAAATAATTAACGATAAAAGTAAGCACTGCAATCCCAATTACTGCAGGTACAAATATGGCGCTGATCCTGTCGGCCATTTGTTGTACCGGAGGTTTTTCGCCCTGTGCCTGTTTTACTAAGTTTACAATGTTAGCGAGTGCCGAATCATCGGCCGCTGCGGTAACCTGGGCTTTCACTGTTCCGTCTGCCAGTATACTGCCTCCAATTAGCAAATCTTTTGGATGTTTCTCAAGTGGCAGGCTTTCGCCGGTAATAATGGATTCATTTACGCTGGCATTGCCCCACAGGATTTTGCAGTCGGCCGGCACCAATTCGCCGCTTTTGATCAGTATCAGGTCGCCGGAGCGGAGATCTTTATTGTCAACGGGCATGATCACTTCCTGGTGATGCTCATCAAAAGCGATCATGTTGGCTACCGTTTTTTGCGATTTTGCCAAGCCCTGCAATGCTTTTTGTGTAGATTGAATGGATGCGCTTTCTAAGTAATTGCCAAAAAATACAAGGGTAATAATGGTGGCGGCAGTTTCATAAAAAAGATAATCCTCTCCCAGTTTCATGAATGTTCCCGTAAGGCTGTAAGCAAAAGCCGCCGTGGCGCCCAGGGCAATTAATACATTCATATTGGGGATGCCGTTCCGCAGGCTTTTAACAGCGCTTTTGCCAAAATAAGACATCCCGATGATATATACAGGAAGGCAAAGCGCAAACTGCAGCCAGGGATTCATCAGCCAGTGCCAGCCCAGCCAATCGTGTATCATGTGCAACAGCAACACTACTGTAAAGGGCAAACAAATGAGGGTATACTTTAAATGAATATTCATTTTTTGTACAGGAGGGCCCGCTTTATCTGCTTCCAGTGTGCCGGTTACCTTATAACCCAGGGCATCAATGCCTTTCTGTATCTGTTGCGCCGAACTGTTGCCGTTTACATCAAATGCCACATCGCCATCAACGAAATTTACCCTGATGTTCTGAACGCCTTCTTTTTCCAGGTACCTGCGAATGGTGAGTGCGCAATTGGAGCAGTCCATGCCTTCCACCTTCCATCTTATCTTTTCCATGCTGCAAAATTACCAACCAACATAATGATGAATAACTCCAATTGCAAATATCTTTGCAACGCCGTATCAGTAAAGCCTCAAAACGGCCATTATCTTTGCAACAATGAGGCAAGGGGAGGTTGCAGGTCTCAGGATACAGGTCGCATGGCCCATGTTACAACGAAACACCCCTGCAACTTGTGACTTGCAACCCTCTCAGATACATCGTTTATGGAAATAGTAGTTACATTAGAGAACATGCAGCAATGCGCCCACTACTTCTGGGAGCGGGTGCAGGGCAGGGTATTTGCATTTCATGGTGAAATGGGAGCGGGTAAAACTACTTTTATTGCGGCATTATGTGCCGCTAAAGGAGTGGCAGGGCATGTAAGCAGCCCTACTTTTTCGCTGGTCAATGAATATACTTATAAGGAAAACGACATGCCAAAACGTATCTTTCATATTGATCTGTACCGGCTAAAAGATGAAGAAGAAGCGATAAATGCCGGCATAGAAGATTGTTTGTTTTCGGGTGATATCTGTTTTGTGGAGTGGCCGGAGAAAATACCTTCTCTTTTACCCGAAAACAGGGTTGATGTTTACCTGCATCCTGTAAATACCACTACCCGTTTGCTGAAAGTTGATTTTCACAGGTAAATATTTAGTAAATTGTCGCTCAAACCTATCCAGCTTATGCCGGCAGAAAAGCCATTTGTAGGTACCTCGTTTAATTACGAAACTTTAGAAGAAACATTAGATATTAAGCCGCGTGAAGCGCAGTTGCTGATCGGGATTCCAAAGGAAAATTCTTTCCAGGAGAACAGGATCGCATTAACACCTGATGCTATCAGCGTACTTACGAACAACGGCCACCGGGTGGTGGTAGAGCATCGTGCAGGTGAAGGCGCACATTTTTCTGAAAAGGATTACAGCGATGCGGGTGCTAAAATAGCATACGATAAGCGGGAGGTGTTTCAATGCGACCTGATCATGAAATCGGCCCCGGTGAATGAGGAGGAAGTAGATCTGCTGAAGCATAATCAAACGATCATATCACCCATCCACCTGCCTGTAATGAAAACGGAAATATTACAGCGCATGATGGAAAAGCGGATTACCGCCTTATCGTTTGAGAATTTTAAAGACGATTCCGGGCATAATCCTATTGTACGCAGCATGAGTGAAATTGCCGGCAGCGCTGTAATGCTGCTGGCGGGTAATTATTTAAGCAATGCCAATAATGGCAAGGGCATGCTGCTGGGTGGTATTTCAGGCATTCCTCCTACCAAGGTGGTTATTATAGGCGCTGGAATTGTTGGAGAGTACGCTGCAAGAACCGCCCTGGCTATGGGTAGCAGTGTAAAGGTGTTTGATAATAATATTTATAAGCTTAAGCGCATGCAGGGCAATATAGGGGTAAGAATGTGGACCTCTGTTATAGAGCCCAAAATTTTAGCCAAGCAGTTAAAAACATGCGATGTGGCGGTAGGCGCCTTATCTTCTTTTGGCGGGCGCACCCCTATTGTAGCTACGGAAGAAATGGTATCTATTATGCGGCCGGGTAGCGTGATCATGGATGTATGCATTGACCGTGGCGGTTGCTTTGAAACTTCCGAGATCACTTCACATGAAAGTCCTGTATTTATTAAGCACGGTATTATTCATTATTGTGTACCCAATATCCCTTCGGGCTTTGCCCGTACCGCATCGCAGGCCATCAGCAATGTGCTGATGCCATTGTTGCTTGAAATAGGCGATGAGGGCGGACTGGAGAAATTAGTATGGCATAAGTTCAATATCCGCAGTGGTATTTACCTGTTTAAAGGCGCGCTAACCAATATCTACCTCAGCCAGCGCTTCAATTTAAAATACACCGACCTGAATTTACTCATAGCCAGCAGGAGATAAAGCGTGGTAAGTGAGCAGTGGGTAAAGGTAAAGGGCAGGAATTGGCAGAAATGATAAAGCAACGCCCTAAAATATGAAACGACTTTTTTACATTTTAAATTGCATGATACTCTCAGGTTGCATGACGAACTACCATGTTACAACTTTCTACGTAAAGAATAATACGGATAAGACTGTAAACTTTAAAGCAAGTATCCTTAAGTACAGTTCAATGGGACAATTTGAAATGACTTTGCCATTCACTGTTCTGCCTAATGACAGTGTGCTTGCAAGAAGAGCCAAATTTAGAAAAGACCTCTCACCAAATGAGTGGTTTACCCAATTTATAATATTCCCTATTGACAATGTTAGATTGAATGACCCAAAAGTTTCAATAAATTGGATAAAATCAGCGGACCCCAAAGGAAGACCCATCTACACGTTTAATATAGCAAAATGAAAAAAAAGGGTATACTGCTTATATTTTTAATTTCAATTTTTCGTTGCTTTTTGTTCGGACAAAATAATGATGATTTATTTTCAAGATTACAGGCAATTTCAAATAACGGCACAGACTTTTTTAATGTTGACGGAATTGAAATAACAAGCCAAAACATAAATTCAGGGTTTTCTAAGAAAAATATTGTAAAGAAATTTAAAAAATATTCAATAAAAGAGAGTGACCTGAATAGTATAGATAGTTTAATTCAAAAGCAGAGTTACTATGTTTCAAAAGCAGAAGAAGTTTCAATCGGAACAATTCAACAAACTTCTTACTATTTTATTGAAAACGAAAACAAAGGCATAACTGCAATAACATTTTCTGCTGTAAATAAAAGTGACAAAGTTTTTGAAAGGGAATTTGTATCTCTTGTCATTAATGGCGGAATTCCAAAATCAACTTATCAGCCTTTAGAGATCAGCAGTATAAACTTTGCAGGAAGAAAAATCGAATTGGGAGCAAGCTGTCAATGGATGGGTATAAACAATGTGCAATGCCCTTACTTTGGACAGATGAATTGGAGTGTTCATAAAACATTAGACGATGCTTCGCGAAGTGTAACAAATGAGTATAACGTTATCAAAGCGAAAAAAGGCGGAAAGATAATTTCAGAAGAATTAGTTGAAGTAGTTTTTGAAGAAGCAGAAGTTAAAGCAAGAAAAGTAGTTTATGATTTTAAAGGAGTAAAATCTTTATTGGTGGGAATGAGCGGTGGTAAAACGCTGACAATTTATTTTGTTGCTGCGCCAGGCAGGCAAAACTTTGTTAGTTGTGTTATGAGTTTTTGGAACAATGACAGCATTAACCCAAGTGGACTTCCTGCGCTTTTAGAACAGGTAATGAAGCTGCAGAAATAATCACTTCTGCCATACCGAAGGGGCGGATAATACGGGAAAAGACTGTTTTGTATGGACTGGCAGTACAGGGCATTAACCCCTTCAGTCTCAGTTATCCGCCAGCGCTTTTTTAGCCACTTTGCCCACGGTAAGTCCCTGCACAACAATGGAGAATACCACCACGAAATAAGTGATCTCCAGTAATAAGTTTTTGTGCTCCCCGTTATCCACCGACAGAACAAGCGCTATGGATACGCCGCCACGCAGCCCCCCCCATACCATTACAGCGAGGGCGCCCTTAAGAAACTTGTTTTTAAATGGCACTATAGTGTAAGGGATCCAAATGGAAAGCAGCCGGGCCAGCAGAACAATAATGATAGCAATAACCCCAAGCGCCAGATGGCTGATCAGGTCGGGGATCAATAATAATTCAAACCCGATAAAGAGGAATAATATAGCGTTCAGTATCTCATCTATCAGCTCCCAGAACTTATTCAGGTAATCTTTTGTTTCTGCCGACATGGCGGCTTTTTTACCGTAATTTCCGATAATAAGCCCGGCGGCAACCATGGTAAGCGGCCCTGAAATATGCAGGGCATGCGCAATAAGGTATCCGCCCATTACTACCGAAAGCGTCATCAGTACCGATACTTTATAGTCGTCTATTCTTTTCATGGCACCTGAGGTTCCAAAGCCAAGCAGTGCGCCTAATAACAATCCGCCCAGCGCCTCTTTTGCCAGCAGCCACGAAATGGAGCCAATAGAAATATCTATAGCATCGGTTTTGGTAAGCTGCAGAATAACGGCGAACAATACAACGGCTACCCCATCATTAAAAAGCGATTCACCCGCAATTTTCGTTTCCAGGCTTTTAGGAACCTTTGCCTGCTTTAAAATACCCAGCACCGCAATAGGGTCGGTAGGCGATATTAAAGCGCCAAACAATAAGCAATAAATGAAAGGAACATTTTCATGGAAAAGGGGCGCTATGTTGTATAACAGGAACGCTACCACAAAAGTGGAAATAATAACACTTACCGTGGAAAAAATAAATATAGGCAACCGCTGCTCCCTGAGATCGGCAAAATTTACATGAATAGCCCCGGCAAAAAGCAGGAAATTAAGCATTGCGCCCATAAGCACTTCTGTAAAATCAAACTCAGATATAAGATTAAAAAAACTAAGTGTGGTATTAGGAAAAACATTAGCGCCTACTACCCTGATCAGGAGGGAAACGAAAATGGCGATGAGCATAATGCCAATGGTGGAAGGCAGTTTTAATATCCTCAGGTTCAGGTAAGCAAAAAAAGAAGCTAATACAATTAAAATAGAAAATGAGTAATAAAGTTCCAACCGGTATTGATTTAAAAGTTAGGCAAATTTAAAAAAAAAATCATATTTCAATACTGCCGGAACGTACAGGGTGAGCTATTTCAAATTATACAAAACTTTTCCCGCAGCGATAGGGGCGGTGCGGCGATGTATCCCTTTATTGTTTCCTTTGCTTTCGTTGCGTGAAACCTTTATTTGTAATCATTAATATTCAATTGTTCGCTGCAGAAAGTATACTCCATTTCATCATTGCTGCTTACAATAATGAGCCGGTTTTTACAATACGTTGTTATCAACTGCTGGTAAAGCGCAATACCTTCAGCATCTAAGTTGGTACAGGGCTCATCTAACAGTAAAACGGGGGTATCTGAAAAAACAGCTTGAGCCAGCTTTACTCTTTGCTTCATTCCGCTGCTGAAATACCGGATTTGCTTATGGGTTGCTTTTCCCAGGCCAATTAAGCTAATGATATCCGGGATGGCCGGCGATACCAGCAAAGGCTTGAACTGCTGGTGAAAATGCAGGAACTCCAGCAGGGTCATTTCCTCTATAAGCTCTATATAAGGCGCGGCGAAAGAGAGGTGCAGGTAAATGGCATCGGCATCAACCGGGTTACCGCTGTACTGTTCCCTGCTTTTTATATGGTATTCCAGCTTTCCTTCACTGGGCGAAAGTGCGCCTGCTATTACCTGCAGCAGGGTAGATTTACCCGACCCGTTTGGCCCGGTAATAGCGTAAGCGATGCCTGTGGAAAATTGAAAGTTAAGATGCCGGAATATCCAGTCTCTGTTAAATCTTTTGCCTGTATTAATCAACGATATCGTCATCCACGCTGTTTTTGGTGTAGCGTTTAATGATACCCCTTCCGCTTTCGCGGATAAAGGTTACGATCTCATCTCTTTCATCCGTGGCCTGAAACTCTTCTTCCAGAATTTCCACAGCCTGGGAAGTATTTAATCCTTTATTGTAAATGGTTCTGTAAATGTCGAGTATATGATTGATCTTATCTATGGTAAAGCCTCTGCGTTTTAGCCCGATAGAATTTACACCGGCATAGCTGAGGGGCTGACGGCCGGCTTTAATATAGGGTGGTACATCCTTGCCTACCAGTGAGCCGCCGCCTACATAAGAATGAGCGCCGATTTTTACGAACTGGTGTACGGCGCACATGCCGCCGAGTATAGACCAGTCGCCCATTACCACATGCCCCGCCATTTGCGTATTGTTGGTAATAATACAGTTATTGCCAACAGAACAGTCGTGAGCTATATGGCTGTAAGCCTGTATCAGGCAGTTATCGCCTACCGTTGTTTTTCCTCTTTCCTTGGTACCGCGGTTAATGGTAACAAATTCGCGGATGGTAGTATTGTTGCCTACTTCAACAGTAGAATATTCTCCTTCAAATTTCAGATCCTGCGGAATAGCGGAAATAACCGCTCCGGGGAAGATGCGGCAGTTTTTACCGATTCTTGCGCCTTCCATAATCGTTACATTGCTGCCAATCCAGGTGCCTTCTCCTACTTCTACATTATGATGGATCACCGTAAAGGGGTCAACTTTTACATTCGTAGCCAGCTTGGCATTAGGATGAATATATGTGTGCGGATGAATCATTGATGATTATTTCTAATTTGGTGTTCCCTGAGGCAGCGCTTCATATATATACAAAAAACGTCAGGTAGTTTTCCTGACGAGGGCAAAAGTAAGGAAAAGATAATATTCATCATTAACGCTTCACTAATTGTGCCATTAAGGTGGCTTCGGTAGCAATTTTATTTCCAATGTAAACGGTGCCCTGCATTTCGCACATTCCCCTGCGGATGGGAGCGTTAAGCTCCATTTTCAGTATCATTGTATCCCCCGGAACCACTTTAAGGCGGAAACGGGCATTATCCATTTTAACAAAATAAGTATCATATTCTCCGGGAGGTAACGCATTGATAGCCAGGATACCGCCGGTTTGCGCCAAAGCTTCTATCTGCAGCACACCGGGCATTATAGGGTTACCCGGAAAATGCCCTACAAAAAAAGGCTCGTTAAACGTTACATTTTTTATACCCACAATTCTTGTATCGGTAAGTTCAATGATCTTGTCTACCAGTAAGAAAGGATACCGGTGCGGGAGTGTTTTTTCAATTTGCTGGGTAGTATATATAGGGGTTTGGTTGGGATCGTATATCGGCACATCCAGCATTTGCTTGTTTATTTTGATGTGCTGTTTTATTTTTTTGGCAAAATTTACGTTAGATGAATGTCCCGGACGGTTGGCTATAATATGTGCTTTTATGGGTGTGCCTATAAGCGCCAGGTCGCCAATGATATCAAGCAGTTTATGGCGGGCGGGTTCATTGGGGAAGCGGAGCTCAAGGTTATTGAGGTAGCCCCCGCTTTTTACCTCCATTTTTTTTCTGCCAAAAGCCTTGCCCAGGCGTTCCATTTCTGCTTCACTTACCGGTCTGTCTACGATCACAATCGCGTTGTTAATGTCGCCGCCTTTTATGAGGTTATTA
Source organism: uncultured Terrimonas sp. (assembly GCA_964450515.1). Taxonomy (GTDB): domain Bacteria; phylum Bacteroidota; class Bacteroidia; order Chitinophagales; family Chitinophagaceae; genus Agriterribacter. The sequence continues at coordinate 19,887 of CAYVEI010000062.1, forward strand.
TCCAGCAACATTTCCAGTTCATGCAGGAAGCTGAAAGTGCGGCAGGGGGCAATTTCTGTTTTAAAGTCTTTAAGGTCCTTCAGTCCCGCATGCTGCGTTCCCAAAACGGAGCTGTTAAAGTCAATAAGGGTGGTAACCTGATATCCGATAGCCGGCATCGCTACCATTTCTACCCGTTTCTCCTCATCATAATAGGTAATATTGCTGTCAATGGTATACCACAATTTTGTAGCTTCCTGCTCCAGTATTCCTGCTTCTTCAATAATTTCAACAAAGGGGGCCGAGCTTCCGTCTATGATGGGTATTTCCGGTCCGTTGAGTTCAACAAGACAATTATCTATGCCCATGCCTACCAGGGCTGCCAGTATATGTTCTACCGTGCTTACTTTAACGCCTTTATCTTCCAGCGTTGTTCCGCGTGAAGTATCCGTAACCAGGTCGCAATCCGCTTTAATAATGGGCTGTCCGGCCAGGTCAATACGTTGAAACTGGATTCCAAAACCCGCATTGGCGGGATTTAATATCATATCAACTTTAATGCCTGTGTGTAAACCTGTTCCGGAAATACTAACTGCCGATTTAAGTGTATGCTGTTTATCTGGATTAAAGTTCGCGTTCATTATTCGCTTTTTGTTATCGGGCAAAGATAGGGATGAACGGCGTATAGTGAGTTATCTGCCATGTGTATATGGGAAGATATTATACTTTTTCCGCAATTAGTTGTTTTACGAGCGACTCCAGTTCCTGGATTCTTTTCTCAAAATCCGGTAGTTTACGGGATATGGCCTGGCTGCGCAATGTGCTGGCATAATCATATGCAGGCGACCCGGTTACCGCCGCTTTAGGCTGCTTTATAGATTTGCTTACCCCGCTTTGAGCGTTTATCCGGGCGCCATCCGCAATAGTAATATGGCCTACGATACCTGCCTGCCCGCCTATCATAACATTGTTGCCTATCTTGGTACTGCCGCTTACGCCAGCCTGTGCCGCGATTACCGTATTGTGTCCTACTTCCACGTTATGCGCAACCTGTATGAGGTTGTCTAACTTGGCACCCGACCTTACTATGGTTGAACCTATGGTTGCACGGTCTATAGTGGCATTGGCGCCAACTTCAACATTGTCTTCTATTATCACGTTTCCAATTTGCGGCACTTTGGTAAAACTCCCGTCCGCCTGGGGGGCAAAACCAAAGCCATCGCCTCCTATAACCGTACCGGCATGAATGGTAACATGCTTTCCTACCCGGCAGTGATGATATATGCTCACCGAAGAATGAATAATGGAATGATCGCCAATGCTAACCTTATCGCCAACAAAGCTGTGGGGATAAAGCTTAACACCGTTCCCGATTTCCGCATTTTCACCTATATAGGCAAAAGCGCCAACAAAAACATCCGTTCCCAATTTGGCGGAAGCAGCGATATAAGAAGGCTGTTGAATACCCGTTAACTGCTGCGACATCATTTCCTGGTACTTGGTTAACAGGGTAGCAAAAGCGCTATACGCATCCGGAACTCTTATTAGCGTTCCGTTTACTTTTTCTTTTAATTCCAGTGATTCATTAACAATAATTACCGAAGCTTCGGTAGTATACAGGTGATCTTCATATTTGGGGTTGGCCAAAAAAGCCAACTGACCTTCTTTTGCTTCTTCAATTTTATTGAACGAATGTACTCCGGCACCGGCATTGCCTTCAATTTTTCCGTTAATCAGCAAAGCTATTTGTGCAGCCGTGAAAGTCATAAAGATTATTTGAGGTAACAAATGTAAAATTTTTTCACCGGCCCGGAAAGGTTATGTTGGATGAGGGCATTATCAACCTGCGATATATCTTTAACCTGCCCGTCTTTAAAAAGAATATTGATCTTTTCGTTGAAGGGGTTATAGGTACGGCTTACCGCTTCTCCCGTAAACACAAGACAGGAAGCGGCCTGCTCATCAATTTTCAGCCGCTCCATTATGTTTTTTTTCAGCCGGTTTACTTCTGCTTCGGGAATAGGAGTGCTCTGCAGCTTTACTTTAAGCAAAGTACGGTTCATAATGCTGTTGCATAACAGGGAAAGCACTTTATCGGGATGGTGCCGCCAGCTTTTTATGGCAGCCACCACATCGGTATCGTCTAACTGGCAAAACTGATCAAGATGCCCGGCGATATTTCCCTTATACTGATTGAGTAAAAAGCTTTTTAACAGGCTGTCCGGTAAATCAGCGCTGTTTTGAAGCCCGGTTGCTCTTGCTCTTTCTAATATTTTAACCAATATCATTTCCGCGCTCAGCACGGTTTTATGTAAGTACACCTGCCAGTACATCAGCCTGCGCGCCACTAAAAATTTTTCGATCGAGTAAATGGCTTTCTCTTCCACCATGAGCTCGCCGTTGTGTACAATAAGCATTTTTATAATGCGGTCGTAACCAATAACCCCTTCGCTCACACCGGTAAAAAAGCTGTCGCGGGTAAGGTAATCCATCCGGTCTACGTCTAACTGGCCGCTTACTAACTGGTGTAAAAATTTTTTAGGGTAGGCATTGGTGAAAATATCAATAGCCATTTGCAGGCTGCCGTTGAACTGCCTGTTGAGTTCCTGCATCAGTAAGAGCGATAATTCCTCATGATGAACGTTTTCCATGAGTACACTTTCCAGCGCATGCGAAAAAGGACCGTGTCCTGTATCATGCAAAAGAATAGCAATTTTAGCGGCGGTATCTTCTGCTTCGGTAATGGCTGTTCCTTTTTCTTTTAATACCTGTAAAGCGTTGCCCATTAAATGGTAAGCGCCCAAAGAATGATGCAGGCGGGTATGAACGGCGCCGGGGTATACCAGGTGCGCCAGCGCCATTTGTTTAATGCGGCGCAAACGCTGGTACCAGGGGTGTGAAATAATTTCAAATATCAAAGGGTTGTTTATGGTAATAAATCCGTATACCGGGTCGTTGATGATCTTTCTGAAAGCCATGCATAAAATGTTAAAAACAATGAGGTATCCGGCGCAAAGGTAAAAAGCGGGAAATGAATAACTACATTTGATTAGCTAAACATAAAAATAAAAATTCATGTCTTTGGCAAAAATACTCTGGGTTGATGACGAAATGGAAAGCCTCCAATCGCAAAAGCTCTTTTTGGAAAATAAAGGATACGAAGTAAAAACGCTTACCAATGGCTATGATGCATTGGATTACGTGAAAGAAAATATTGTGGATGTGGTATTGCTGGATGAAACCATGCCCGGCATTACCGGACTGGAAACATTGGCCAGGATAAAGGAGATCAACCAGCAACTGCCCGTAGTGCTCATTACCAAAAATGAAACCGAGAACCTGATGGACGATGCCATAGGTTCGCAGATCAGCGATTACCTCATTAAGCCGGTAAACCCCAACCAGGTATTGCTGAGTTTAAAGAAGATCATTGATAACCGCAGGCTGGTGG
>CAYVEI010000063.1:0-2691 GCA_964450515.1 uncultured Terrimonas sp.
CTTTCGAACGCTGCCACCTGAAGACAGTGCGTCTACCAGTTTCGCCACCCGGGCATTAAATTACGGGTTGCAAATATAAGGGGAATAATCATTTCATACCTACCTTTTTTGATGGCTGCCAGCCGATAAGCAGCCCGCCGCAATAACAAGCACTATTCCCGCAATTTGTTCCTTTACACGCTTACATTAAAATCTCTTAATGCATCGTTCAAACTGGTTTTAAGGTCGGTGCTGGCCTTACGTTGGCCGATGATCAAAGCACAACCAACGCCGTATTCGCCGGCAGGAAATTTTTTATTATAAGTGCCGGGAATCACTACGCTTCGTGCAGGGACCCTTCCTTTATATTCAACAGGCGCAGTTCCGCTTACATCTATGATCTTGGTGCTTTTAGTTAATACCACGTTGGCTCCCAGTACAGCTTCTTTTTCTACAATCACGCCTTCTACCACGATACACCTGCTGCCAATAAAACATCCGTCTTCCACAATTACAGGGCTGGCCTGCAAAGGTTCCAGCACACCGCCAATGCCTACTCCGCCGCTCAAATGCACCCCTTTGCCAATTTGCGCGCAACTGCCCACCGTAGCCCAGGTATCAACCATCGTGCCTTCATCTACATAAGCGCCGATATTTACATAAGAAGGCATCAGCACAACATTACGGCCAATGTATGCACCGTATCTTGCCACGGCATGCGGCACGGCACGTACACCCAGCTCGCGGTACCCGCTTTTCAGCAGCATTTTATCGTGAAACTCAAACGGCCCAAGACTCCATGTTTGCATGGTTTGTATAGCAAAATACATGAGAATGGCCTGTTTTACCCATTCATTTACCACCCAGCCGCTTTCGGCAGGAGATGCCGTGCGCAGCCTTCCCTTATCCACATCTTCAATTACCGATTTTACCGCTTCAATGTATACTTCGTCTTTTAATAATTCCCTGTTTTCCCAGGCTTTCGTAATCAGGTTTTGTAGGTCGGTCATGTTGTTGTTTTTTGCAAACTTAATCCGTTTGCTTTGCAAGGCCTCACTATTTTTGCAACATGAATTTTTCAGCAGATGTGAATCAATGTTTACAGGTTTTGCAGGATGGCGGGGTGATACTATATCCTACAGATACGGTTTGGGGACTGGGCTGCGATGCTACCAACCCGGAAGCCGTACAAAAAATTTACCAGGTAAAGCAAAGGGAAGAATCGAAATCCATGATCGTGCTGTTAGCGGAAGAAAGAGATGTAATAAAATACGTGGCACAACCCGATTTGAGGGTATTTGACTATTTGGATGAAAGCACCAGGCCCACTACGGTAATTTATAAAGGCGCAATAGGAATGGCCCCCAATTTAATTGCGCCGGATGGCAGTATTGCCATAAGAATTGTAAAGGACGATTTTTGCAGGCACCTGATCAAACGGTTACGAAAACCACTGGTATCTACCTCGGCTAATATTTCCGGACAACCCACACCGTTTTTTTTCAGTACTATTGACCCGGCAATAATTGCTGCCGCAGATTATGTAGTACAATACCGGCAGGATGATACCCGCAGGGCGCAGCCTTCTGCGGTAATACGCTGGAATGATGACGGAACGGTAACGGAGTTGAGAAAATGATGGAAGAACGAATGGGTGAATGGGTGAATAGTGAATGGTGAGAATGCCGGCGGATAAGATAGCATCAACTGTACAATGATTTCATGAAAAAGGTTCTTATCATACAAACCGCATTTATAGGAGACGTAGTGCTGGCCACATGCCTGGTAGAAAAGCTGCATGCTTTTTTCCCGGACGCGCAAATTGATTTTTTACTGCGCAAAGGCAATGAAGGTTTGCTGAAAGCACATCCTTACCTGCATGAAGTGCTGGTATGGGATAAGCATAAGGGAAAATACAGCGCACTCTGGCGCCTGCTGCTACGCATCCGGAAAAACAGGTACGACAAAATAATTAATGTACAGCGCTTTGGCGCAACGGGTTTGCTTACTGCTTTTTCAAAGGCCAAGCAAAAAATAGGGTTTGATAAAAATCCCTTCAGCCCGGCATTTGATATCAGCCTAAAGCACAACATGAGCAGCAGCGGCGCCACACCCCATGAAATTGAACGCAACCTCAGCCTCATAGCATTTTTTACGGATTCCTCTGTATACAAGCCACAACTCTATCCTTCGCAGCAGGACAGGGATAGCGTGCAACCTTATAAATCTTCTCCCTATATCTGCATCGCACCCGCATCGGTGTGGTTTACCAAACAATACCCGGTAGAAAAATGGATAAGCTTTATCAATAAAATACCTCCTTCCCATGTTGTTTATCTTCTTGGTGCACCCGGTGAGGCCAAACTATGCGAAGCGATACAACAAAAAGCCGGCAGGAAAATAATTTCGCTTGCAGGGCAATTGAATTTTTTACAATCCGCGGCGCTGATGCAGGATGCTGTTATGAATTATGTAAATGATTCTGCACCCATGCATTTCGCTTCTGCCATGAATGCGCCGGTAACAGCGGTATATTGTTCTACCATCCCCGCATTTGGATACGGTCCATTGTCTGATAAAAAATACATAGTGGAAATACAGGAACCGCTAAGCTGCCGCCCCTGCGGACTGCACGGCTACAGGCAATGCCCGGAGGGCCATTTTAAATGCGCTTATCTGATCAGGGATGAACAGTTGCTGGAGAGGATAAAT